>JAFTQM010000015.1 GCA_017462755.1 Lachnospiraceae bacterium
AAACGATACCAACGTATCCGCTGACCGTTATGCAATCGCAAAGGAAGTTGCAGCTCTTGCATCTGAGATCGATCGTATCGCATCCCAGACTGAGTTCAATACCATGAAGCTGTTAGACGGTACCTTCAGTGAGGATCGTGCTTTACAGTTACAGGTAGGTGCAAACTCCAGCCAGGTTATCAATATCAACATCGCAGCTATCGACTCTACCTCTCTTGGTATTGACGCAGCTAACGTAGCAGATCAGATTTATGATGCAGCTTCTACAACCGCTACCTATTCTACCGCTGCTCAGGACTTAGAGCTTACAGCTGGTAAGACCGGTACCGAGATTACTGAGGCTTCTCTGATTGACGTTGTTAACAACGCACTCGAGTATGTATCTGCACAGAGATCTGAGCTTGGTGCATACCAGAACAGATTAGAGTATACTATCGCTAACGCTGATAATACTGCTGAGAACTTACAGGCAGCTGAGTCCCGTATCCGTGACGTTGATATGGCTCAGGAGATGGTTGATTACTCCAAGAGCAACATCTTACAGCAGGCTGCACAGTCCATGCTGGCTCAGGCTAATCAGGCTACTCAGGGTGTTCTGTCCTTACTCCAGTAATATTGATTACTATCATGATGGAGCTGACCACTGGTCAGCTCCATTTTTGCTTAAATAACAAATAAATTTATTTACGGAAAAATGGAGCTGAACCCTTCGCGGGGATGCAAAGCGAACGATGTTCGCTTGTACAGTTTGCGTTGCAAACTAGTTGTTTACAATGCTACAGGATATTGATACAATAAAAAGGAATTGAGATATAAAAGCAGGAAGAGTTAACGCAAGGGAGGAAAATATGATGGAAGAATTAAAGCAGGCAGTGCAGATGTTGTCTGAGAGCATACAGAAAACCACAGAATTGTTTTATACACAGAAGGAAGCAGAGGGCTATCAGGCGTTTGGCGTATTATTAGAGCCGATGGCGACACTGCTTGACCGCTTGTTTCGGTTGCAGGCAGAGACCGGCAAGCCGGAGTTCGAGCAGGAAGAGATTGCGCGTTTGTTAGGCGAGGCAATGAATGCGATGGAGGCAAGAGACGGTGTGTTGCTGGCAGATATTCTGCAGTATGATTTTTTGGATCAGTTGGAGCAGATTGGGGCGCAGCTGTAGTATTAGGAAAGGGCGAGACCGATGGAGGGAGAGCTTAAAAACATTACAATCGAATCCTTACCGGCGCGGGATGGCAATCAGTATTTGAATATTACTACAGTGGCAGGCAGTTATCGGATGAACAGCAATTACCGACCGCTTACAGAGGCTGCGAAGTGGGCAGAAGGCTTAGAATTGGCACAAACCGGTGCAGTCGTATTGATGTATGGATTGGGCAATGGGTATTGTGTCAGAGAGCTATTAAAGCACTTGTCCTCGGATGCAGCGTTGATTTTGTGGGAGCCGTCGGTTGCCGTTTATGAACATATAAAGCAGAAATATGATATTTCGGATATTTTGCAGGATGCCAGAGTGCGGTTACTTATCTACGGACAGAATGAGCGGGAAATATTTGCTTTGCTGGATACGAAGATACACTGGTCGAACGCAAAGAAGCAGAGCATCTGTATTCATCCGCAGTACGACAAAGTATTTCCGAAGGGCTTGGCATTTTTTGAAGAAATCATTCGTAACAACAATGTGCGGATTTACACCAATCGCAATACGGAGATGCATTTTGGAGAAGCGATTGCGACCAATACCGCATTCAATCTGCGTTATGTACCGGAAGCCTTTTTGGTGCGCGATATTGTAGGGAAGTTTCCAAAGGAGGTACCGGCAATTATTGTTGCGGCAGGACCGTCCCTGGATAAAAATATAGAAGAATTGAAGCGGGCAAAGGGAAAGGCAGTGATTGTGGCGACGGATACGGCACTGCGCTCGCTGATAAAGCATGAAATCATACCGGATTTTGCGGTGGTGCTGGATGCAAAGAAGCCGCCGAGTTATTTTCAGAATCCGGAAAGCCATCAGATACCGCTGTTTGCGAAAATAGAAGCCAATAAGGATATTCTGGTACTGCATCAAACAGAGAAAATCTGGTATGACTCGCACGAATATCTGAAGCGTTTTTTGACGCGTATCGACAGAACACCAAGGGATTATCATGCCGGCGGCTCAGTAGCGAATGCCGCCTTTAGTATTTGTTCGACGCTTGGCTTTGAACGAATCGTGCTGATTGGACAGGATTTGGCATATCAGGGAGATGTAACGCACGCAGGCGGGAGGGTCAGCTCAATAAGGGCAGAGGACGAGAATGTCTGCTACGTGGATGGTGTGGACGGCAAACCGGTTAAAACGCGCCATGACTGGGTGCAGTATCTCAAATGGTTTGAGCGGGTCATCGGCGAGGTACAGGGCGAGATTGAGGTCATTGATGCAACCGAGGGTGGTGCGCTGATTCGCGGTGCAAAGCTGATGACACTGGCGGAGGTCATTGACCGATATTGTCATACGGAATGTGATGCATACCGGGTATTGCAGGAAAATAGTCGTGCCTTGTCCGAGGCAGAGCGTAGCAAATTTGCGGATTATATCAAGGAATCGCTTGCGGAGGCAGAAGCCATGGAAGCATTGTCGCAGCAGATTTGCGAGCAGTGTATGGAAGTTCAGAAAGCATTGCAGGCAGGAGCTTGGAGCCTGTCAAAGCAACAGCAGCTGCGAGAGCAGATTGGGCGAGTGAATGCCAGACTGCAGCAGATGAATTTCTTTTTGCTGGTGGATGATTATACCAAAAAAGTATCCATACCGGCGATTACAGAAATGCTGGAGGCAGAGGGCAGTGAAGAAGAACGCTTTGCGGTGTATCTGAGAAGCAACTGCACGATACATGAGGCATTCAAAGAGGCAGCAGAGTTACTCACACCGCTTCTTGAGGAAGCATTGTAAGGGGAAGAAAGCAACTTTACAAAGAGAAGAGAACGAGAACTATAAATTTATAATAGGAAATACAAGGAGGATTCGTATGTTAAGCGGAAAGACGATTTTGATTACCGGAGGTACCGGTTCTTTTGGAAAGAAGTTTTTGGAGATGATTTTTGAGCGTTATGAGCCAAAGAAGGTAATTTTGTATTCCAGAGATGAGTTTAAGCAGAGCGTGATGAAGGCAGAATATCAGGACAAGGTAGATATGTCGAGAGTGCGTTTCTTTATCGGTGATGTGCGTGACAAGGAACGTTTGTATCGTGCATTTAAGGGCGTGGATTATGTCATTCATGCCGCAGCAATGAAGCAGGTACCGACCTGTGAGTACAATCCGTTTGAGGCGATTAAGACCAACATTCACGGTGCGCAGAATGTCATTGACGCAGCTTTGGATTGTGGTGTTAAGAAGGTAGTGGCACTTTCGACCGATAAGGCGGTAAATCCAATCAATCTGTATGGCGGTACCAAGCTGGTATCGGACAAGCTCTTTATTGCAGCCAATGCTTATAAGGGCGAGAACGGCACGACCTTCTCGGTGGTACGTTATGGTAACGTAGCCGGAAGCCGCGGTTCGGTTATTCCGATTTTCAAGAATCTGATTGAAAAGGGCGAGAAGGAGCTTCCGGTAACGGATTCTCGTATGACCCGTTTCTGGATTACATTAGAGCAGGGTGTAGAGCTGGTATTTAAGGCATTGGCAGAGTCCAAGGGAGGCGAGACCTATATTTCCAAGATTCCGTCCTTCCATATCAATGATTTGGTATATGCAATGCTGCCGGATGCAAAGATTAAGGAAATCGGTATCCGTGAGGGCGAGAAGCTGCATGAGGTTATGGTAACCAAGGACGATTCCCGCATGACCTATGAGTATGAAAAGCATTATATCGTATATCCGCACTTTGAGTGGTGGAACATCGAAAAGCATTTTACACCGGGCGGAGTGCTGGTAGAAGAAGGCTTTGAGTACAACTCTGCAAACAACAAGCAGTGGTTAACAAAGGAGCAGATTGCAGAGGAATTGGGCAAATTAAAGCTGTAAAGGAACCATATGAGGAGAGGGCAATGAAGCGTTGGAACATTCTGTTTTATCAAAACAATCATCGGATGGAAAAAGCATTTTTGGCTGCGCTGCAGCAGGTAAGTGATGCAAAGGAATTTTCCTGCCCGCTGCGGGATGAAGCAGAATGCCGGAGCGTTTTGCCGTTGATTTTGCAGCTGATTCAGGAGCAGCAGGCAGAGCTGTTGTTTTCCTTTGAATATCTGCCGACGTTGTCGGAGGCATGTAATCGCGCGGGAATCCTGTATTTTAGCTATCTGTGCGAGGTGCCGACCTTAGCACCGTTTGCAGAACAGCTTCAAAATGCATGTAATGTATTTTTGGTAGCGGATACTGCCTTGGGTGCAGAGCTACAGGCGGCGGGCGCAGAGAATGTGTTTTATTTGCCAATGGCGCCGATGGCGGCTATGCTTCCGGAGCAGCGCAGGCAGGCAGCGGCAGCGGAGTTTCCTGCCATCAGCTTTGTCGGAGAGCTGTATCAGGACAATATGTATAAGTATTTTGCGAAGCTGCCGGATACATTGCGGGGCTACTTAGACGGTGTAATGGCGGCACAGTCGCAGGTGTACGGACTGAACTTTTTTGAGAAGCTGATTAGCGAGGAGTTTTGGAATACACTTAGTACTGTGCTGCAGTTAAAGCAGCAGGGAAATGAAAAAGAAAAATGCCGTTACATGATAGAGAATTTCTTTTTTGTGCCGCAGGTAACGCATTTGGAGCGCAAGAGAATCGTGAAGGCTTTGGCGGGAACGTTTGGCGAGCGATTCTGCCTTTATGCGAAGGAAAAGCTGACAGAGGCAGAGCAGGTACAGCAGAAGGACCCGTATGTGGGCAGAAGATTAACGGAGCTGTATCGGAATACGTTAAATGTAAATGTGACAGACCGGGCAAACAAAAACGGTATCTCCGCTCAGGTATGGGATATTTTGGCGAGTGGTGGTCTGCTGTTTTCAAATTATCAGCAGGATTTGGTGGAGATGTTTGTACCGGGGCAGGAGTTTATCCTGTATGAGAGCGAAGTAGATTTGCTTGAGAAGTTAGAATATTATCTGGCGCACCCGGAAGAGGGCAGACAGATAGCACAGAGTGCGCAGCAAAAGGTTTTGACCGGACATACTTGGGAGCATCGGGTACAGGAGATGCTGTCGTTGCTGGGCTAGGATTGCAGAAAAGAGGGATTAGTATGAAAAATCACATTGATATGCTGATTTTTCACATGGCAATTTGTTTCTGAGCGAAAACAAATTGCTCCGATAGCAGACGCAAATTGGAGATTTGCGTCGCGTCCTCGCGATAAATCGCTCAGAAAAGAGGGATAAAATGCAGATTCCATACGGAAGACAGTGGATTGATGAAGAGGATATTAAAGCAGTGGTAGAGGTGCTGCAGTCGGATTATCTGACGACCGGACCGATGGTGCGGGAGTTTGAGGATGCGATTTGTGAGTATACCGGAGCAAAATATGCGGTGGCATTCGCAAATGGTACGGCAGCGCTGCATGGTGCCTGCTATGCGGCAGGCATTGGTGTGGGGGATGAGGTAATTACCACGCCGATTACCTTTGCCGCTTCGGCAAATTGTGTACTGTATCAGGGAGGAACGCCGGTATTTGCGGACGTGGATGCGCGTACCTACAATATTGCCCCGGAGGACATCGAACGGAAAATCACAGAGAAAACCAAGGCAATCATTCCGGTGCATTTTACCGGACAGCCTTGTGAGATGGAGCGGATTCATGCGATTGCGAAGAAGCATAATCTGCTGGTCATTGAGGATGCAGCGCATGCACTCGGAGCGACCTACAAAGATAAAATGATAGGCACGCTGTCGGATATGACGGTTTTGAGCTTCCATCCGGTCAAGCATATCACCACCGGAGAGGGTGGCATGGTATTGACCAACGATGAGGAGCTGTACAAAAAGCTGG
The DNA here is from genome assembly GCA_017462755.1 of Lachnospiraceae bacterium. Lineage (GTDB taxonomy): Bacteria > Bacillota > Clostridia > Lachnospirales > Lachnospiraceae > RGIG4057. The sequence continues at coordinate 5,951 of JAFTQM010000015.1, forward strand.
TGCTGTTTCACACGCACGGTATTACCAGAAATCCGGAGCTGCTGACAAAGAATGAGGGCGGCTGGTATTATGAACAGCTGGAGCTGGGCTACAATTACCGCATTACGGATTTTCAGTGTGCGCTTGGTATCAGTCAGTTGAAGAAGCTGCCGATGTTTTTGGAAAAGCGTCGTGAGATAGCAGCATATTATAACCATGCGTTTGCGGGAGTGCCAAATCTGACGGTACCGTACCAGAGTCCGGACGGTGACAGTGCATGGCATCTTTATATGATTTGTGTACCGGCGGAATGGAGAAAACGCCTGTATGATGATTTGCGTGCGGCAGGGATACTGGTTAATGTACACTATATCCCGGTATATGCACATCCGTATTATCGTAAACATGGCTATGCCGAGGTGTGTTGTCCGAATGCGGAGGCATATTATAACGGAGCGATTTCGCTGCCGATGTATCCGGCATTGAGCGTGAAAGAGCAGGATTATGTGATTGATACGGTAAAACGGCTTTTGAGAGCATACGAAGCGGAACGTTAGACCGAAGAAGCAATAAAGCAGCAGAAGGGAGAAGGACGATGCAGGAACCTTTGGTATCGGTAATATTACCAACCTATAACCGGGCGCACTGTCTGGCAAGAGCCATTGACAGTGTTTTGGCACAGACATATCAGAATCTGGAATTATTTGTGGTGGATGACGGTTCTACGGACAATACACGAGAGGTAATCGAGGCGATACAGGATGTGCGGCTGCATTATATGAGAACACCCGCAAACCGTGGAGTCGCAGCAGCGCGCAATGCTGGAATCCGCAGAGCCAAGGGAAAATACATCGCCTTTCAGGACAGTGATGATGTTTGGCTGCCGGAAAAGCTGGCAAAGCAGGTAGCGCAGTTAGAGCAGGCAGGAGAAGAGATGGCACTGTCGTATCATACGATAGCCAATACAGAAATGAGCGGAAATCGGTATCTGGTGCCGAGTGAAGAGATTCCGCAGGAGAAGAGACAGGGGCAGATGCTGCCTTATTTGTTACAACAGAATTTGATTGATGCGCCGTCAGCCTGTATCCGGCGAGAGGCGTTGCTGGGAGCGCAGGGCGTCGGTGTTTTTGATACCATTATTCCTAATTTGGAGGATTATGAGCTAGTGCTTCGAATCGCACAAAAATATCGTATCGGATATGTGGACGAGGTACTGGTAGAAAAATATGAGATGCGGGATGGTGTCAATCTCAATCTGCGCAAGGGTCTGGTATCGCATTGTATCATTGTCGGAAAATTCAAAGAGGACTTGGTAAAATACGGTCTTTATGAATTGAAGCTGCAGGCTCTGCGGCAATTTGGAGAAAAAAATAATATTAGTGACTGGATGGAAGAAAATATCCGGAAATTCTGTAGAGAAAATGAGGAGTAGGGAAAGGCGTATGTCGGAGCAGACAGAAAAGAAAATCAGTATCATTATTCCATGCTACAATGTGGACAAATATATTGACCGCTGCATCAACTCCTTGGTGGCGCAGACGCTTGGTATTGATGCACTGCAGCTGATTTTGGTGGATGATGCGTCGCAGGATCGGACGCCAAAGAAGCTCGCGTGGTGGGCAGCACGCTATCCGCAGAGTATTGAGGTGATTCTTTTGCCTGAGAACCGTAGACAGGGTGGTGCCAGAAACGAAGGATGGCGTCATGCGGTAGCTCCGTATATCGGCTTTGTGGATTCGGATGACTGGGTAGCACCGGAAATGTATGAGCTGCTATATCAGGCAATGGAGCAGGAAGAGTGTGATTTTGTGACCTGCTGCGGAAGAAGAACCGCTACGCCGCAGGTGCAGTTAAATCAAAACGTCTTTGCATCTCGAAAAATCGAAATCAAGGACGAGGAAGCAAGAAAGAGCTTCCTGTTAGAGCGTTTGTCCGGCGGCATCTGGAGCAAGCTGTTTCGCAGAGAATTTTTGGAGAAGGCGGCGCCGGAATTTCCGGAGCAGACCGCCTATGAGGATAATTACTGGATGGCGATGCTTCGGTTGCAGACCGACAGCTGTTATTTGCTGGGAAGAGAGCTGTATTATTATTATGCCAATCCGGAATCAACCATTTTGCAGACGAATTCCAAGCGGCATTTGGAGCGCCTCGCGATAGAGGAGCAAAAGCTTGCGGAATACAAGCGGCGAGGCGTGTTTGAGACATATTACCGTGAGTTTGAATACGAATTTTTGCGGCTGTATTATATCAACAGTCTGCATACCTTTTTCTTGCGTTTTTCGGATATGAGTCTGCTTCCGTTTAGCGAGATGCAACGAAAGGTCAAGGAATATTTTCCGGATTATCGGAACAATCCGTATTTGGAGCGTTTTTTGCCGCTAGAGAGGGAGCTGTTAAAGACAATAGAGCTGGAGCTTTCGAACGGACAGTGGGAAATGCTGGCAGAACAGTACAGAAAAGAGATGTCGTGACATGGAGCAAAAAAGTAAAAAAAGAATTTTATATTATGACTGGAACAGTCTGATGCAAAGAGATATGCTTCTGACGCTGCAGCAGGAGGGTTATGAGGTTGTGCTGACGACGCAGCGTGCGGCAGATTATGTGCATGATGAGAAGTTCATGGAGTATTTGGAGCAGATGATACTGCAGCACAAGCCGGAGGTTTGTTTTTCATTTAATTTCTTTCCGGTCATTTCAAAGGTTTGTCAGAGAAATAATCTCTTGTATGTTTCGTGGATTTTTGATAGTCCGGCACTGCCATTGTACAGCGATGAGGTACATAATTCCTGCAATCGCATTTTTCATTTTGACTATGGTAATTGCGAGCATTTGTGGCAGAGAGGGGTGGAGCACCTGTATCATTTGCCGTTGGCAGCGCGGGCAGGCAGGACGGAGCATTTGTTAAAGAGCAATCCGAACGCAGTGTTAAAAAACGGTACGGCATCTTGGGACGGAATTACCTTTGTGGGTCAGATTTATGATAAAAAGAATTTTTACGACCAGATTCAGTTTCTGCCGGAGCGTCTGGCAGGCTATTTGGAAGGTCTGATGGAAGCGCAGAAACGGATATGGGGCTATAATTTTCTGGAAGAATGCATCGAACAGAAGGGAATGTCCGAGATTGGTAAGTATGTGAAGCTGGAGTGTCCGAAGCAATTTTTTTATACTCCGGCATTTGTTTTTGCGAATCTGTTTTTGGGGCAAAAGCTGACGGCAATGGAGCGGGAGGAAGCATTGGTTCGGTTGGGAGCCGTAGCACCGGTCAGACTGTATTCGGATTCCTATCCGGAGAGTCTTAAGCAGTGTTCGCAGCTGCAGTATGCGGGACTGGTGGACAGCTGTAATGAGGCACCACTCGTATATCACGGCAGCAAAATAAATCTTAACATGACACTGCGAACCATACGCACCGGCATTCCGCTGCGCATCTTTGAGATTGCGGAGGCAGGTGGCTTTATCCTGACGAATTATCAGCAGGAGCTTATGGAATGCTTTGAGCCGGATAAGGAAATCGTGATATTCGGCAGTATGGAGGAAATGGAAGAAAAGGCGCAGTATTATCTGACGCATGAGGAAGAACGCAGACAAATCGCGCAGGCAACCAAGCGCCGTCTGTGTGCGGAGCATACCCTGCAATCCCGGATTGAGCGGCTCTTTGGCGCGCTGTAGCCGATGGATGAGAAATGATAGAAGATGGAGAAGAACATGACGGAGCAAATCGAAGCACTTTATAAAAAATTACAGCATCTGTTGCCGGCATTGGAGCGAATCAGTCTTTCGCTGTATCGACAGGAATATTTTGAAGCGAATATCGAGCTTCGCAGAGAATTGGCGACGTTTGAGGAGCTGCTGATGGGAGTCTTGGGGCAGCAGACTTATTTTGGAGAGCTTTCTGCGCATGCAGGACAGGAATACATTTTGTTTTTGCTGAATTCTCTGTTAGACGCGATGGAGCGAAAGGAATATGTGCTGCTTAATGATGTGCTTTGCCAGCTGGTGGTGCCTTGGTGCTATGAGGTGCAGGAATACATCGTCGGCAGGGAAAAGAGCGAGATGAGCTGTACGACCTGTGATGGTGTGGAATATTGGACGGAGTATACGGCGGCAGGACTGCCGACGTTGAGAATCGTAGCAGACGGGCAGGAATTTTATCTTCACAGCAACCGCAATGCAATGACGGAAGCAAAGCATTTGGCGGACAGCTGGTTTCGGGAGGAAACATCGGAGTATATACTGTTTGGTATGGGACTCGGCTATGTGGCAGAGGCACTCCTTGGGAAGAGTGAATATCTGACGCTTCGGGTATATGAGCCGGATCGGACGGTGCTTGCGTTGGCAAAAAGCATCGGACGCTATGCGGATTTGGTGGCGAGCGGACGGGTTAGCATCGAGGCGGATGAAAAGGGAACAGCGTTTGCGGCTGCATTGCAGCAGAGTCCGGAGGCGGAGGTGTGCTTTTTTTATCCGGCACTTCGGTTGGTTAAGCAGCGCGAGCTGAGAGAGCGTTTGGAGGATGCTTTTATCCGGAGAGCCTCGGAAAAGGGACAGTATAGTCAGCTGTATGGCAATTTCAAAAGAAATATAACGCATTATGATGCTTTGGCGGAGGAATTGAGACCGGAGTTTGAAGGAAAGCGGGTATATCTGGTGGCAGCAGGACCGTCGCTGGATAAAAACGTAGAGTATTTAAAGCAGGCGAAGAAGAATGGAATTGTCATCGCCGTAGGAACGGTGTTTAAAAAGCTTCTTAGACTGGGAGTTCCGATGGATTATGTGGTGGTGACCGATGCTAAGGCGCCGACCTTTGTTCAGGTAGAAGGAGTATGTGATGCCGGTGTGCCATTGCTGGGCTTATCGACCGCATACTATCGCTTTTTTACGGATTATCAGGCAAAGCATTATCTGCTTTGTCAGGAGGGCTTTGCACCGGCAGAGAGCTTTGCGGCAGAGCGGGGCTATGCACTGATTCAGACCGGAGGCTCGGTGATTACGGCGGGGCTGGATGCGGCGATTATGCTGGGAGCAAAGGAAATCGTATTTGTCGGCTTGGATTTGGCATTTACCGGAGGAAGAGACCATGCGAGTGATACCAAGAGCGTGGAGGAGAATGTGTCCGGTGACCGTCGTATGGTAGAGGATATTGATGGACAGTTAGTGCCGACGGCACGTAATCTGGATATGTATCGCAAATTTATCGAAAAGCGGATTGGCAGTGTGACCGGAATTCGTTTTGTAGATGCGACCGAGGGCGGCGCGCGCGTGAAGGGGACGGAGTTGAGGACGTTGCGGGAAATGGTAGCAGAGGAAACAAGATAGAATATAAGAGCCTGACCGCGAGGAGATTGGAGTCAGATATGAAGATATTGGTGTATGAATGGAATGGATTTTGTCAGAAGGATTTGAGGGCGGCCTTGCTTGAGCTTGGACATCGGGTGGAACGCATCGGTTATGTGGTGCGGGAGCAGTGCGGAGATGCTTTTTTTGAAGAAAAGCTGGCGGAGCGATTAAAGAGAGGCTACGATATGGTCATTTCTTTTAATTATTATCCGTCCGTGGGAAAATGCTGTCACGAAGCGGGAATACCGTATCTGTCGTGGATTTACGACGGAGACATTCACGGAATCTATCATACCAGTGCCTTTTATGATACCAATTATATTTTTACCTTTGACCGCGCAATGCTAAAGCGCTTGAAGGAAAAGGGGCTTTCGCAGGTGTGGTATCTGCCGCTCGGAGTCAATACCACGCGACTGGATGCGATACCATATCTGCCGGAGGAGCAGAAAATCTTCGGAGCGGACATTTCCTTTATCGGAAATTTGTATCGGAATAAAAATTCGCTGGACAGCATTACGCTTTCAGACTACGATAGCGGTTATCTTGAGGCAATCTTAAAAGCGCAGGTGGAGATTAATTTCAATAGCCTGCTGGAGGAACTGCTGACACCGGAGCTGATTCAGACGATTGCGGCGCAGATGCCGGAGATGGATTCGCGTTATACGTTGACCTATGCGGAGTCGATACGAAATCTCATGGCGACGGCTGTGACAAAGCGGGAGCGGCAGGAGGTGCTAAAGCAGCTCTCGGAGCATTATGAGGTCAGCCTTTATACCTTTGGCGAGGCAAAATCGCTGCCGAAGGTCAAAAACTGCGGTATTGCAAGCTATTTTAATACGATGCCGCGCATTTTCAAGCACAGCAAAATCAATCTGAATATGACGCATCGTATGATATTTACCGGTATTCCGTTGCGTATCATGGACGTGCTGGGCGTCGGGGGCTTTTTGATGACGGATTATCAGTCGGATATGGAAGGTGTGATGCTCGACGGAGAGCATCTGGCGATTTATTACAGCGTAGAGGATTTGATTGAAAAAGTCGGCTTTTATCTTGAACATCCGGAAGAACGGAAGCGGATTGCGCAAAACGGCTATCGTCTGGCGCGGGAAGAATTTGCGCTGACCAGACTGCTTCCGCAGATGTTTACGCTTGCGGGTATCTAAGTCGGGATAGGTAACAGATGGAGTCGCTTCGCTGCACAAAGACAGCGAAGCTGCAATTTCTTTTGCAAATTCGTGCGCTCTGCCAGAGGTATCTGGGGAAGCATTGAATTAATCCGTGCTTCCCTAGATGCCGGACTCTGCCGGATAACGCTTGGTAATCTCATACAGAGTCTGATAGAGCGGCTGAATATTCTGCATCGGATTCACAATCGTGCGCACATCCTCGTATTGCGGATAGCGGGAGCGAATATAGTGTTCTTCCTGACGTGTCATGCACAGCAGGGTTACATTCAGATTCATTTCGTATTGCAGCTCTTTCGAAAGCTCGGCAGCAGGGCGGGTCAGATAGCTGACGCAGGGCGTCCACATTGTATTAAAAAATGGGGTATCGTCCAGCGATTGAAACCAAAAGCCCAGACAGTCAAAGCCGAAAATCAGGTGGAGATTCTGACGAAGCGGCTTGATATAATTTTGAAACTCCACATCCGGCCGGCTGCCGGAAAGCTCCAGCAGATGTGGTTCAAATTCCGTTTTCGGAAACATTGTCAGCAGACGCTTCATCAAAGCGACGGTGGATGCGGCGGTATGGTTGGTATGCATAAAAATAATATGCTTTTTGATATCGGACATAAGATTTCCTTTCTATGGTAAATGTGAGGGGTCAATAGAAATGTTCGCTGTCAAGAAGCTTTTTTATTCCCTCTTCATAAAATGGGGCGCCATTGGTAATCTCAGCTTCCCGTTTGCGTGCCAGTGCAAGCTGTGACTGATAAAATTCCGGGTCGTTCTGATAGCGGCGAATGGTGGCAAGCAGTTCGGCAGAATCGGCGACGCAGAATTCCGCTCCGGCGGCAACGGCGACATCACCGTAGGAGAAGGAAACCGCAGGGATTCCTGCATGGAACGCTTCGATGACGGAGAAGCCACCGCCCAGACGGTGCGGATTGACAAACAAATCGGCACATTCTAAGATACCGATGACATCATCGACGTAGCCGAGAAAGGCAGAGCGCTCTGCCAGCCACGAGTGCTTGGAAAACAGCTGCTCATAGCCGGGATAATCGCCCAGCAGGAGTAAAAAGCCATGTTCTACGGATTCTAACAAATCATAAAATTCATCCGTCAAATCCGAATCCAGACGATTTCCTACCACAGCCATGACAAACGCATCCTCCGGGATGTGCAGCTCTGCGCGGGTATGGGTACGTTTCTTTTCGGACAATTCAAAGGAGAACGGTACCTCGATAATCTTTGCGGTGTGCAGCGCACGTTCCTCTTCGGTCACCTTGCGTCCTACCATGGCAAATGCCGTGTTGCAGGAAGGAATCGTAGAGAAAACCGTAGATACCGTAACGACCGGACAATAATCGTTCAAAAGATCTGCAACGTAGCTGCGCCCACCGACATAAAGGATGTAGTAAGGTGCAAGAGCGGTCACATAGTCGAGCAGCTGCTGCAGAACCGCCGGGGTATTAATCGAGCCCTCCGGCTGACAAAGCGGAAAATGCTCTCCGTGCCAGACATAATCGTGGCTTCCGGTATAGGCATCGACCTTGTTTGCAATCGAATATCCCTGATAAAGCGGAAGTCGTCCGGTGGTCGAAGTTCCCTTGGTCGTGGAAATAATATGTACGTCCAATCCCCCGAGTGTTTTTAACAGGTAGCTGCGCTCCAATGTGCTATGAGTAGGTGCATGACGTTCGCTTAAAAAATTCGGAGTCATGACAACGACGCGGTTCGGGTTGCGCGCTTCCTTTGGCACCGGTGTGAGATGTGTAGCTGCCCTTAGGGCGGTCAGAACGCACTGATACAGTTGGTCCAGTAGGGCAGTGTTAATGTACTTTTTGATTTCCGGATAGCGAAACAGATGTGCATTTAACTGATAACACAGAAATTCACGATTTTGGACGGAAAGCAGCCGGCTGTTCAACGCAGCATTGGCCAACAGGTCAATATACCGGGCTCTTGGAAAAAGCTTCAGCAGGGCAGAGGACAAATAGAGAAAGTACAGGTCATGAACCGGGGTGGTCTGCAGGAAATGAATAAAATAATTTTCTACCGCTGCGGCAGCTTCCGGGGAAGCGGCGAGCAGTACCTTCAGCTCGTCAAAGAGCGTGTCCAATGCTACGAAATGTTCGATTTGTACTTTTTGTCGTAAATAATCTGTAATTTGCTGTAGTTTCTTTTGCATATGTCCTCCGATTGCAGTGAAATGTTTTGTCCTGTTTATTTTAGCACCTTGCGGGAGGGAATGACAAGAGGATGTGTAATAAAATACATAAAGCAAAGAAAAAGATATATTATAAGGTGGATAAAATGAAAAACAATTCTGAAAAATATCTTTTGATTGACAGATGGGAAGAAAAGGCATATAATGAGGATAGTAACAAAGGCGAATCCGTGACTTTTTGAAAAAAAATGAAAAAAGTTGTGGTAAGGTACTAAAGTTTATCCGGGCATTGACCGATATATGTAATGACCGAGGTAATTGTTGGTAGGTTTTAGGTATGCCTGCTTACTGTCAGAGAGGGTGGTAGCTTTCTGACAGACGGTATTGTTTTATGGATACGGAGCTTTGGTAGGGCTTCGGGTTGTCCAAAAGTTTTAATGATTGTCAAGGATAGACAAGGTACAAACACAAGGAGGTAATTTACTATGAGATTAAAGAAATTTTTAGCAGCGGCTATGATTAGTACGTTTGCATTTGGTGCAGTAGCAATGGCAGCGCCGGTTGCAGCTTATGCAGCAGAAGAAACCGGTACTACAGCGAAGGATGTAGAGTTTGCAGTATATTATGATGAGATGGTAGCAACGATTACGTCTCCGGGTAAGGCAAAGTATGTTTTCCTTGAGGTTCTGAAGGAGAATAAGGCAGATGCGAAAGTTTCTGCTACCTATGCGTATGAAGCAAACGAAGGTGAAGCAGTTGTTGACCTTTCGTTCCTGAAGGTAAAGGCTGACAGCTATGTTCGTGTATATTCGAATTTAGAGCCATTAACTGAGAAGACACCGATTTACACAGTAAACAAGCAGCCGGAAAAGCTGAAGGTTAAGTTTGTAGCCGGTGCGTCTGAGCTTGCTAAGGCATTCACGATTACCGAGGGTAAGACGGCAGTTACAGACGTAGTAGCAGCTCTCGAAGCTGGTAAGTATGAGTTTAAGACCTTATACGGTACTTATTGGGAAGATTTGGCTAGTTGGGATATGAAGAGTGCAACCGTAGCAGGTACGACTTTAGTAGTACGTACTGCAGCACAGAACACTGATACCGAGAAGAAGATTGCCGGTGCTATGGCAAGTGCTGAGGTTAAGGTTAAGATTGCGGCTCAGGCTAAGGCTCCAAAGGTAAAGGTAGACTATGTAAAGGGTACCGTTGCCATGACCGATAAGTTAGAGTACAAGGTTCTTATTGGTAACGAGGAAAAGGTGACCGGTGATACCGGTTGGGTAGCTGGCGAAAAGAAGGCTATGACTCCTGCCGACATTCTTACAAAGTGTGGTGTTGTGGATAAGGATGACTCAAAGGCTCAGACCGAGGCGTTAAATGCAGGCTTTATGTTAGTAGTACGTACTGCAGCGGTTGCTGGCAAGAAGGCAGCTTCTCAGGCAGCATTTGTAAGCATTCTTCCACAGGCATCCTTAAGCTATACTGCAAAGGCAGAAGAGCTTATTGTAGAAAAGGATAAGGTTACATTAACCTGGACCACTGAAGAGAATGGTGTTAAGTTTGTAGCTACCGGTGCAGCATTTGAGTATTATGATACTACGAAGTCTAAGTGGGTAACCATCAAGGCTGGCGAGAAGGGTGCTCTTTGCAAGCTTGCTGATACTTCCAAGGCTACTACCGTTGAGGTTCGTGTAGCCGGTGTGAAGGAAACCAAGGAAGTAAAGGCAGCAATGCCATCCCTGTCTGTAAAGGTTGATGTAGCAGCTTATGTTGATCCGGACGTAACTGCAGTAGCAGAGGCTAAGACTCTGGCAGAAAAGTGGGTTAGTGAGACCTATACTACTGCATCGAACGATGATACCAACGACACGATTAAGACTGCAGTTGAAACTGCTATCAAGTCTGTTGAAGGCGTAACCGTAAAGGTAGAGGTAACTGTTGTGAAGGCTACAACAGAGGGAGCAGGTTCTGTAAAGGGTAAGATTACTCTGACAAAGGGCGAGGCTAGTGCTGAAGTAGCTGTAGATAAGACAATTGCTCAGCTTAGTGCTAACTAATTGAAAAAGTAAATCTTTGATTTCGACACCCCGTACAATGTGCGGGGTGTTTTTTATCTTAAAGGAAAGTGCATCCTTTAAGATAAAAAACGCTCCGTGGGATGCGCACTCGCGCGTTTGGAAGATGTCGCAAGCGACCGCGCTCGGCGCAAGAGTCCGCAAAGCGGACTCTTTGTTCTGTAAAAGGAAAGTAGTCGCTTCGCAAACGTTTTTCATGTAAAACTTTAAAGATTATCTGGCATTTAGCCGATATATATAATAAGCAGGGTGACTGATGCCTGAAGTGATTGTCGAGGATAGACAAGGTACAAACACAAGGAGGTAATTTACTATGAAATTAAAGAAATTTTTAGCGGCGGCTATGATTAGTACGCTGGCACTTGGTGCAGTAGCAATGGCAGCTCCGGTTGCAACTTATGCAGCAGAAGAAGGTGAAACTGCGAAGAACGTAGAGGTTGAAATCTCTTACGATGTAATGACGGCAATGCTTACATCTCCGGGTAACGCAGCATATGTATTTATGGATGTACTGAAGGAGAACAAGGCAGATGCGAAGGTTTCTGCTACCTATGCATATGAAGCAAAGGATGGTGTAGCAAAAGTTGATCTTTCCTTCCTGAAGGTAAAGGCTGACAGCTACATTCGTGTATATTCAAATCTGGAGCCTCTTACTGAGACTACACCAATCTATGTAGTGAACAAGCAGCCGGATAAGCTGAAGATTAAGTTCGTAGCAGGTGCAGCTGACAAGTATGCAGCTTTCACGATTTCCGAAGGCAAGACTGTAGTTGGTGCGGATGATATTAAGAAGAATATCGAAAACGGCAAGTATGAGTACAAGACCTTATATGGTTCCAAATGGTTAAACTTAGATGTGTGGGATATGGATTCTGCAGTGGTAGCAGGCACGACGTTAGTAGTTCGTACTGCGCCTGTAGAGACCAGCTCCGACGGAAAGATTCCAGGTGCTATGGTTAGTGCTGAGGTTAAGGTAAAGGTTGCAGCTCTGCCTAAGGCACCAAAGGTAAAGGTAGACTATGTAAAGGGTACCATTGCCACGTCCGATAAGTTAGAGTACAACGTACTTTACAACAATGCTTTGCTGGCGCAGGATTGGATAAAGGGTACAACGGTACCTATGACTCCTGATGAAATCCTTACTGCATGTGAGGTAAAGGCTTCCGAGCACACGGCATACTTAAATGCAGGCTTTATATTAGTAGTTCGTACTGCAGCTGTTGAGGGCAAGAAAGCAGCTTCTCAGGCAGCATTCGTAAGCATTCTTCCACAGGCTTCCTTAAGCTATCTTGCAAAGGAAGAAGAGCTTAAGGTAAGTGACTCTGTTAAGTTGACCTGGACCACTGAAAAGACTGGCGTTAAGTTCGTAGCTGAGGGCGCAGCATTTGAGTATTATGATAATACAAAGTCTAAGTGGGTAACCATTAAGACTGGTGAAAAGGGTGCTCTTTATAAGCTTGAGAATACTTCCGAGGCTAATACTGTTACAGTTCGTGTAGCAGGTGTTAAGGCGGGTAAGGGTGTAGAGGCAGCAATGCCATCTCTTCCTGTAACGGTTGATGTAGCAGTTTATGTTAATCCGGATAGTGAAGCTGTGACCAGTGCTTTGGCAATTGCAGCAGCTTGGGTTCAGGATACCTATACTGCATCGAACGATGATACCAACGACACGATTAAGAAAGCAGTTGAGACTGCTATCAAGTCGGTTGAAGGCGTAACCGTAAAGGTAGAGGTAACGGTTGAGTAGGCTACAACAGAGGCACCGGGTTCTGTAAAGGGTAAGATTACTCTGACAAAGGGCGATGCATCTGAAGTTGCAGTAGTAAACAAGGCAATTGCTCAGCTTCAGGCAACGAACTAATATATTATTTTTATCAGAAGTAAGTGAAACTACGGAAACTCAAGTAAAATGCTTATTGACAGCGTTTACACACTTTGCTATAATACCACAAAAGCAAGTTAGGAGAAAATTTATGGTTTGTATTTTGAACAACAAGTCCAATATGAATCAGCAGCAGCCTGGTATCAATTTTGATAACGGGCTTATTTGGCTATGTTCATAAAATTCTCCTAATTATATTAGTGTGAATAGAACGGTTGAAGGCTCGTTAAGAGCTTTCAACCGTTTTTTTTATCAAAAGGAGGATGCCTATGTATAGTAAGCGTATTATGAAAGACGAAAGACCAACGTTTCCCAAGCGGGCGGTGGTTACTGCCGGAATGCCGTACGGAAACAAAAAATTGCATTTCGGGCATGTGGGAGGTATGTTTGTGCATGCCGACATCTTTGCCAGATTTTTGAGAGACCGAATCGGCAAGGACAATGTGATTTTTGTTTCCGGTACGGATTGCTACGGCTCGCCGATTTTGGAAAGCTATCGCAAACAGAAGGAAGCCGGATATACCGGTTCGATAGAGGATTATGTGACAGAGAATCACAAGAGCCAGAAGAAAACTCTGGATGCGTATGGGATTAGCCTGAATTTATTTGGAGCCTCTGCACTCGGAGAAACAGGAGCGGTTCATCATGAGGTGTCAGCAGAAATATTTCGTACTTTGTACCGAAATGGGCATATCAAAAAATTATCCGTGCCGCAGTTTTACGATGAGGAGCGCAAGGTATTTCTGAATGGGCGGCAGGTTATTGGCAAATGCCCGATTCCGGGCTGCACCTCGGACAAAGCCTATGCAGATGAGTGCTCGCTTGGACATCAGTTTTTGCCATCGGAGCTGCTGCATCCGATGAGCAGTCTGTCCGGCAAAAAGCCGGTGTTAAAAGAGGTTGAAAACTGGTATCTTGATTTAGAGGAATCCATTGACAGCATCAAGGAGTACAATGATTTTCTTAGAAAAAATACGAATACAAGAAAATATCAGTTAGAAACGGTGGAAGAGTTCTTGAAGCAACCGGCGATATATGTACCGAGAAAATATGTTGAGAATCTTGCTGAATTATCGGCACGCTTACCAAAGCACCGTCTGGTGGATGAAGAAAAGAAAAATTCCGTTTTGTTTGAATTCGAGACGCTGGAGGAAAGAGACAAAGCAAAGGCAGTGTTAGAGCAGGCAGGTATTCATTATACTTCTGGAAAGACGTTAGTGCCGTTTCGATTGTCAGGTAATGTCGCATGGGGTGTACCGTTTCCGGCTTGTGAAGAATTGCAGGATTTAACCTTCTGGGTATGGCCGGAATCGTTGTGGGCGCCGATTTCGTTTACTAAGACCTATTTAAAGCAGCAGGGAAAAGAAGCTGAACTGGCAAAATGGTGGAATGATGACGAGGCGCTGGTTTATCAGTTCATTGGCGAGGACAATATCTATTTCTACTCGATTGCGCAGACCGGAATATTTGCAGGATTGCGGGCAGCGAAAGGAACAGAGCCGGATATCAAAGGAATACACATGTCGCATATTATAGCCAATCGTCATTTGCTCTATATGGATACGAAGGCAAGCAGCAGCTCAGAGATAAAGCCGCCAATGGCGGAGGACCTGCTGGAATTTTATACAAAGGATCAGCTTCGCATGCATTTTATGAGCTTAGGTTTATCCTCCAAAAGCGTGGGCTTTAAGCCGCAGGTATTTATGAAGGTAGAAGAACGTGCCGGTGTGGATATGGTCTTAAAAGAAGGAAATCTGATTACCAATGTGTTAAACCGCCTAATTCGTTCCTGTTTTTATGCCGTTCAAAACAATCATGGCGGAAGAATCCCGGAGGGCGAAGTAAGCGAAAGGATAAAAGAAATGGCAGAGGCAGCGGTGTTGGAATACGAGCGACATATGTACAATCACGAATTTCATCGGATTTCGTATGTACTGGATGATTTTATCCGGGCAATCAACAAGCATTGGGTAAACAATGTGAAGCTTGCGGATTCGAAGGGAGATACCGCACTCAGAACGCAGATACTGGTGGATTGCTTTTATGCTTGCAAAGTTATGTCGATACTGGTGCATCCGATTGCTCCGGAGGGCTGTGAAATGTTCCGGGAATATCTGCGGCTGGGAGAAGAACTGTGGGATTGGAAGCATATTTTGGAACCAATATCCTTTTATACCGGCGATTTGTCAAGGCACGAGCTAAAGGTACTGGAACCGAGAGTGGATTTCTTTCGGAAGCATGAATGTCAGATAAATGAGGAGCAGTAATGTTGATGACATTATGGAAGTTTTTTTATTTGAACATGAGCTGTTTTGTCAACAATTGCTTTTCGGCGCGAGCTTTGCTATAATATAAATATAGGTTTTAGTATCACAGTTTCGAGTAGCGGACGTTTTTTAGAAGTGGAGGTAGCTATGAAGGACTTGGAAAAATTATTGATTGATAATAAGCCGATACGATGCGAACAATGTGGCGGTAAGCTATTTCATATCGGAAGTGGTAAGTATCAGTGTGAAAAGTGTGAGCACACGGTATCGGATGATTTTGGTAAAGTAAAAGAATTTTTGGAGACGCATGGACCGGCCCCGGCGATTGTTGTAGTGCAGGAAACCGGTGTCAGAGAAGAGATTATCGAGATGTTCTTGAAAAAAGGCCGTCTGGAGATTGTGGAGGGCAGCAAGTATTACTTGAAATGCGAGAAATGCGGCTGCAGCATCCGAAGCGGCAGGTTTTGCCTGGAATGTGCCAGAGAGCTGGCAGAGGGGGTAAAGCGTGTTTTTTATGCCGAGGTGGGAGACAAGCCGAAGCAGGATGCCACATTGAAGGGAAAGATGCATTTTATAAAGAGGAAGTAAACGATGTGCCACGAATAGTGTGAAAAAGGAACCGGATTCTCTGGTTGCTCGAAAAAGCAAGAGGAGGAAGCCGGTTCCTTGATTGTTTTGTGTTAAAGAAAAGTAGTCGTTTCACAACTATTTCCTTTAACACAAAACAATCTGGGGATGCGCATGACGCGCGAAGAGTAGATGTCACTTTGTGACCGCGCGTCAGCGCGAGAGTTT
This sequence comes from Lachnospiraceae bacterium, assembly GCA_017462755.1. GTDB lineage: Bacteria > Bacillota > Clostridia > Lachnospirales > Lachnospiraceae > RGIG4057. Next base: position 21,619 of record JAFTQM010000015.1, read on the forward strand.
GCTTTGCAAACTCTTTTTATCGGTTAATATCAAAGCTCATGTCCATGATTTTGCGAATGCTCTTTGCGTCATCGGTAATGTTGGCATCGCCGTGAATGGTGTGCTTGATTACACTGCTGGCAACGGCAAAATTCAGCATATCCATCGGACGATAATTGTTCATCATGGCATAGATGAGACCGCTGGCAAATGCATCACCGCCGCCGACACGGTCTAAAATGTTGAAGGTAAAAAGGCGGCTTTCGAAGGTATGTCCTTCATACCACATAAATGCCTTTAAGCTGTTTTCACTACCGCTGTGAACATAGCGAACGTGGCGGGCAATACACTTGATATTTGGGTAACGCTCAACGAATTTGCGGAAAATCTCATCCTGCTGCTCATAGCTTGGCTGGAGCGGAACTCCGTCCTTTACGTCGCCCTTAGCATGGTTATTTTCGTCCTTCCACAAATGGTATGGCTCGATGCCGAATAATACATCTACATATGGGAGGCACTCCGTACAAAAATCTCTAGCTTCCTCCCAAGTCCATAAGGAGCCGCGGAAATTGCCGTCAAAGCTGATGGTAAGACCCTTTTCCTTTGCAGCGACCAGAGTCGTCATAATCAAATCGCGGCAATTCTGGCAGAGTGCAGGTGTAATACCGCTCAGATGCAGCCAATCATAGCCTTCGAGCAATGCATCAAAGTCTACCTTGCTGTAGTCGTATTCCGTAAAGGCACTGTTTTTGCGGTCGTAGGTTACCTTGCTGGCGCGGATTCCGTAACCGGTTTCAAGGTAATAAGTACCAAGACGATGGGTAGGAGTCTCCTCCGGTGTACTCAAAATCATCGGAGTACAGTGTACATCGTTGCTTCGCAGCATACGAACGGCGCTTTTTCCCAAGCTGTTGTTTGGAACTACGCTGAAGAAGGTACTGTCGATGCCTAAGTTGGCAAGGGCGAGCGCGATATTTGCTTCACTGCCGCCGTAGCTTGCTTCAAAATTGTTGGTCATACGAATCTTCTCATAATTCGGAGGAGTCAGACGAAGCATGATTTCTCCGATGGTAAAAAATTTCGGACTTTCGTTGTTTTTCAGTAACGGATTATAGTGTTCCATAATCTACCCCTTTTCTGCATTGCATTTGCACATCCGTATTGTCGTATATAGATACGAAAGGTTTAAACGCAAGGCTCTATTATATAGTTAATATTATTGTAGCAGAAAAGCATAGGATGTGAAAGAAGAAAAAAGGCAAAAAACAGAGAATCTTGTTTGTTTTTTTGATGTGATTTTTAAGTAAGATTTACTTGACCTTGCCGTTACGGAAAGGTGTAGAGTAAAGGTACACCAATAGAAAGAAAGCGGGAGGGAAAAGGATGAATTGCGATAAAAAAGAAACAGGGGAAAGAAAGTCTGTAATCTATACGGCAGGCGAATTGGCAAAAAAATTGGGAGTATCGGCGCGAACTGTTCGGTTTTATGATGAAAAGAATTTGCTGCTTCCGTGCGGATATTCGGAGGCAGGGTATCGGCTGTACAATGAGGAAAGTGCAAAGCAGCTGCAGAAGATTATCATGCTGCGTTTTTTGGACTTTTCGCTGGAGCAGATTCAGGAGATTATGCAGGAAGCGGATGATATGAATGCGGATATGGATATGCGGCAGTCACTGCGGGAGCAGGAGCTGCTGCTTTTGGAGAAAAAGGAGCATATTGAGCGGATTTTGAGTGCGGTTCGAAAGACGCAGGAGGCACCGGAGGAGGAGCTTTGGGAGAATATGCGGCAGATGATTGAGATTACGAAGGAACGGGAAGGCGTGATACGGCAGTATAAAAGAGAGGATAATCTGAACAAGAGAATCTCCATTCATGACTATAGTACGGCGAAGATCGGATTTTATGAGTGGATGTTGGAGCGAATCGAGCTGGCTACGAATATGAAGGTTTTGGATATCGGCTGTGGAAACGCTGCATTTTGGAAGAGCGTGGCGGCGAAGCTGCCGGAGGGATTGGAGATACATCTGGTTGATTATTCCGACGGAATGTTGGAGAGCGCTAAGAAGAATGCGAAAGAGATTCAGGAGCGCTATCCGGAGAAAAAGCTGTGTTTTGTAGTAGAGAAACGGGATGCGACTGATTTTTCCTATCCGGTCAGCGGCTTTGACCGAATTATGGCAAATCATATGCTTTACCATGTCAATCGGGATAGTCGAAGAGATTTGTATCAAAGAGTGAGCAAATTGCTGGCAGAGAACGGAAGATTTTCCTGTAGTCTGATTGGAACAGCACATTTGCAGGAGCTGCATGATTTCCTGAAGGAATACTATCCGGGCATTGGGATTCCGTCTGCATCGTTTGATATTTGGTTGGAAACTGCGGCAAAGGAGCTGAAGCCGTATTTTAAGGTGTGTTCGGTAGAAGAGCAGGCGAATGATTTGCTGGTGCCGGAGGAGGAAGCGGTGTTAGAGTATGTTTCGTCCTACTCCGAAGAGGCAAAACGGATTGTTCGTGCCGACGAAGCGAGGTTTTTGGAGCGGGTTCGTTTGCACATGAATACAGAGGGATATCTGTATATTCGCAAATCGACCGGTCTGGTGGTATGTGAGAAAAAAGAGCACTCGTGATGGAAGCGGAGCCGGTAAGAGCTTGGCGAGTATGTAAAATTTAAGTAAAAAATACCAACATTGGCATTGCAAGGCTTGCATTTTAACAAAAAGTGATATATGATAGAAAAACGTGATTTTTTGGAGAATGTGTCAGTTTATACATCAATGAAAGTCAGATAAAGAAATGCAGGAAGGTGATGGAACGATGATGGAAGGAATAAAAAAGCTGTTTCAGGCAACCGATATGACGGTAGGAGAGCCGTGGAAAAAGATTGTTGCCTTTACCGTACCGATGCTGCTCGGCAACATTGCACAGCAGTTATACAATACGGTGGATAGTATCGTGGTCGGCGAGTATGTGGGTGATCTTGCGCTGTCTGCGGTAGGCAGTGCCGGACCGATTTTGAATCTGTTGCTGGTATTGTTCATTGGTATCAGTATGGGTGCCAGTATTATGGTAGCCCAGCATTTTGGTGCGAAGCAGAGAGAAGAATTGTCTCATACCATTGGAAATTGTATTGTGCTGACCGGAATTTCGGTAATCATCATTATGGTGGTATCGGTGATTGCCGTGCGACCGCTCTTGGAGCTTTTGGATACGCCGGATAGTATTATTGGTTGGTGTGAATCATACCTATTGATTATGTTTATTGGTTCAGTTGGTAGTGCGTATTACAATATTCTGAGTGGTATTTTGCGAGGACTGGGAGATGCGTTCTCCGCGTTGGTCTATTTGTTAGTAGCTACTGTACTGAACATTGGTCTGGATTTGCTTTTTGTAGCAGGTTTAGGTATGGGTGTCAGTGGCGTAGCATGGGCGACCATCATTGCGCAGGCAGTATCGGCAGTCCTTTGTTACCGGAGATTGACAAAGCTGACGGATATTTTTGATTTGAAGCCTCAATATATGAAGCTGCAAAAAAAGTACGCGGTAAATATTATTAAGCTCGGTCTGCCGTCCGGTCTGACTCAGGCGATTTTCTCGATGGCAATGCTGGTGGTGCAGTCGCTGACAAACAGCTTTGGTGAGCAGTTTATTGCGGCAAACGTTATCATTATGCGTGTGGATGGCTTTGCGATGCTGCCGAATTTCTCGTTCGGTACGGCAATGACGACCTATACCGGTCAGAATGTAGGTGCCGGTTCCTATGAACGTGTAAAGCAGGGGGCAAAGCAGGGAACGTTGATTGCATTGTTGACAACAACAACGATTACCGGATTGATTTTGATTTTTGGTAAGCAGCTGATGGGTGTGTTTACGGACACAAAGGAGTTAGTGGAGCTGAGCCGTGATATGATGGGCATTATCGCGATTGGTTACATTGCGATGGCGGTAACGCAAAGCTTATCCGGTGTAATGCGTGGTGCCGGAGATACCTTGACGCCGATGTGGATTTCGTTGTTTACCACGGTAGCTGTGCGTGTACCGGTGGCATATGGTATTGCGCATCTGACCAAAACGGCGGAGCTTCCGAACGGACGTCAGGAATGTATTTTTATTTCGCTGCTGTGTTCGTGGCTTTTGGGTGCGGTGGTTACTACAATTTTTTACCTGCGGGGCGGCTGGAAGAAGAAGGCATTTGGAAATATGAATGCCATAGAAGCGACATCGGAGACTGCGATAGAAGCTACGCAGTATGAAGAATAGTTGCATAAATCGAAAAGCTGTGATAGAATAAGTACATAAAAGAAAGCAAAGGAGATTTTATGAAGAGCATTGTAGGAAAAGGGGATTCTGCGAACTAAACAGTTGCAGAGCAGAGATTCTTTGGTGCCTGACCGAGATAGGACGGGCGTTTGACCAAGGGAGTAGTCTGCCCTGGCAGGGGTGTAATACCCATTCTGCCTTTACAATATGCTTCATAAATCTTGATATATTTGCAAAGAAAATCTGCGCAGGAAGACTGTGTGAGAGGATTGTTTTGATACCCGATGCTCCGTGTTGCGACCAGTTCGGACGAGGATTATTCAGAAACATAATGCATGAGCAAATGACTATGGAGAGATGACGCGACAGGCAGAGTCCCCATAGTCATTTTTTGACCGCTTCGGCGGCGCAAGAGTTTGCAAAGCAAACTCTTTTTCGGAATAGTTCTAAAAGCAATATTGGATGAAAAAGAAGGGAAGAAAAACAATGCATCAGGCAGAGAAGATATTGGAATTTGATAAGATAAAGGAAATGTGGTCAGGCTATGCCCTGACGGAAAAGGCAAAGCAGAGGGTACGCGAGCAGGTGCCTTATTTGGCGGAAATGGAGCTTGCGGTAGCACTCAGAGAAACGACACAGGCAAAGGAATTGCTGGAAAAGTGCGGAATACCGCCACTGGTTTCATTAAGCGGTGTGGAGGAGCTTTTGAACGCTGCAGCAAAGGGAGAGTGTCTGGCGGCATGGCAATTAGAGCAGTTAGCGACAGCGCTGGTAGCGGTACGGCGGTTGAAGGATTATCTGAACCGTGGCAAAGGGTACGAAAATGCACTGGCATATTATGCGGATAATCTGGATGCACTGGAGCTTTTGCGAGAAGAAATTCAGGCGAAGATTTATAATGGTGAGGTCAGTGACCGTGCGTCGAAATACTTGCAGGATATTCGCAGAGAAATTATGCTTTGCGAGGAGAAGATGCGGGAAAAAGCAGATGCAGTAATGCGCAGTCACAAGGATTGTATGTCGGACAGCTTTAGTACGGTGCGCAACGGACGTATCTGTATCCCGGTCAAAAAGGAATATCGTTACAAGATTTCAGGAAATGTCATCGACAAATCAGCCACCGGAAGTACAGTTTTTATTGAACCGGCAGCCTCTGCGAAATATTATGAGGAGCTGCAGCAGCTGCGAATTGCGGAGGAGGATGAGGTACGCAGACTCCTGTATGAGCTTACGGTACAGGTGGATATGCAGGCGGAAGAGATGCGGGAAAATATCCGGGTCATGGAAAAACTGGATTTTGCATTTGCGAAGGGAAAGCTCAGCTTAGACTATGCAGGAACAGAGCCGCTTATTGTGCGGGAAAGAAAAATACAGCTGACGAATGCGAAGCATCCGCTGCTGGAGCAGACGACCTGCGTACCGCTGCAATTTTCGGTTGGAGATGGAGTACAGGGAATCGTTATCACCGGACCGAACACCGGAGGCAAGACGGTGGCAATAAAAACGGTTGCCCTAACCTGTATGATGGCGCAGTGCGGGCTGCATGTACCATGTGAAAAAGCAGAGCTGTGCATGAACAGCAACTATTTGTGTGATATTGGAGACGGCCAGAATTTATCGGAAAATCTTTCGACCTTTTCCGCGCACATTACGAATGTGCTGGATATTTTAAAACAGGTCAATCCGGAGAGTCTGGTCATTATGGATGAGCTCGGTTCCGGGACAGACCCGCTGGAGGGAATGGGGATTGCGGTAGCAATTCTGGAGGAATTGAAAAAGAGCGGAGCGCTGTTTCTGGTAACGACGCATTATCCGGAGGTAAAGACCTATGCGAGCCGGGAAGAAGGGATTGTCAATGCCAGAATGACCTTTGATGCAGAGAATCTAAAGCCGTTGTATCAGCTGGTCATCGGCGAAGCAGGTGAGAGCTGTGCGTTATACATTGCAAATCGGTTAGGAATGCCGTCTTATATGCTGCAACGGGCGGCTAAGGCAGCCTATGGACAAAGTGATGTAGCGCATGCTACCTTTTTGGAGGGAGCATGTGAGAGCTTATTTGAGACGAAGGATGAACGGAGTGCAGAAGAACATCCGGCAGGCAGGATACGACCGCGCATCGAGCGTAAAAAGCAGGTCAAAAAACGAAAAGAGATTGCTTTTCGACGGGGCGACAGTGTTATGATTTATCCGGATAAGAAGATAGGAATTGTTTGTACCGAGGCAAATGAGAAGGGAGTATTACAGGTACAGCTGCAGGGCAAAAAAATCTGGATAAATTATAAACGGGTGAAGCTGCAGGTGCCGGCAAGTGAGCTGTACCCGGAGGATTATGATTTTTCAATCGTATTTGATACGGTCGAGAACCGTAAGCTGCGGCACGATATGGAGCGAAAATATGTGGCGGGCGTGCTAATAATTGACAAAGAGTAATGAGTGAAACAACGGACATAATGAGAATATTTCAGTTATTTTCCTGTCTTTATAGGTAGAACGGATGAAAAGGGGGGAGTACAACGCAATGGAGGATAGCGAAATTGTAGAAATGTATTGGCGACGCGAGGAACAGGCGATTGCAGAAAGCAGCAAAAAATACGGCGGTCTGCTGATGCACATTGCAAATGGGATTCTGGCGAATCACGAGGACAGTGAGGAATGTGTCAACGATACCTATGGAAAGGCGTGGTATGCAATACCGCCGGCGAGGCCGTTTTCGCTGATGGCATATCTGGGGCGGATTGTGCGGAATCTGGCGGTAAATCGCTGGGAGGAGCGGCATGCCGCCAAGAGAGATGCAGGCTTGACGGTGTTGTTATCTGAGCTGTCGGATTGTGTTCCGGACAAGAGCAATGTAGAACAGGAGCTGGAGGGCAGGCTGCTGACCGAAGAGATTGAGAAGTGGTTGAGAACCTTGCCGCAGGAGGACCGGATGTTGTTTTTGCGCAGATATTGGTTTGGAGATGATTTGCGCGAGCTGGCGGTACGGCAGAAGGTGTCGGCAAAGCAGCTGGCAAGCAAGCTGTATCGGCTGCGACAGAAGCTTCGTGCGACGTTGGAGATTCGCTGAGAAACAGCCGGAAAGGCTGACTAAGAGCGGGGCGAGAAGCGGGATGAGAGTCGGAGAAATGGAATCCGGCAAAACCGGGAGCAGAAGAAACGGTAAAGAATGGAGGCAGGTTATGAAAAAGGAAAAAGAAGTATTTCAAGCGATTATGGAGGTTTCGGACGAACTGGTAGAGGAAGCGGGGAAGCCTATGGGAAACGAGAAGGGAAGAAGTACGGGAGCTTCATGGTATCAGCGGCACAAGCGGTTTGTAGCAGCGGCAGCCTGTGTGGTATTGGCAGTCGGCTTGGTGGCAGCAGGTGTGCATGGCTTTGGCGGCAGACAAAAGGCGGGGAGCGGAAATCCGCTGGTAAAGGTGGAGCAGCCGGTCAGAGCATTTGCTGCGGATGATTATCCGGCACTGAATGAGTATTTGGCGCAAAATACGGTTTCGGACGAATTTTATGAGGCGATGGCGCAGTTTAGCTGGAAAACGGCATCGGAGCTGCTGACGGACGGAAGTGAAAACCGCAATTATTCTCCGGTTTCGTTGTATTATGCGCTTGCAATGGCGGCGGCGGGAGCCGGTGGAGAGACGCAGGAGGAGCTGCTATCGCTGCTTGGAATGTCAGATGTAGAGGAATTGATAGAGCAGTGTGGAAATTATTACCGGAGAAAGTACCGGGATGATGAAATCAGCAAATTGACGCTGGCAAATTCCATCTGGCTGGATGACAATGTTACGTGGAAAAAGGACTACCCGGAGCGGATGGCGCAGGAGCTGTATGCGGAAGTGTATTGGACGGATTTGGCATTGCCGGATGCCGGAAAGCAGATGGGAGCATGGGTGGCAAAGAATACCGGTGATTTGCTGCAGCCGACCTTTGGGACAGATCCGGAAACAATCTTGAACATTTTAAATACCATCTATTTTGAAGATGAGTGGCTGGATCGCTTTAATGCGAAGAGGACGGCGGCAGACGAGTTTTATACAGCGGATGGAGAAACGGTAACCTGTGATTTTATGAACAGTACGCAGTTGGGCAGTTTTTATCGCGGCGATGGCTTTCTTATGGCGGGACGCAACCTAAAGAAAACAGGCAGTATGATTTTTGTGCTTCCGGAGGAAGGGGTGTCGGTGCAGGAGCTTTTGGCATCTCCGGAGAAGCTTAAGGAGGCGTTTACTGCACAGCGGGATATCTATGGAGAAATCGTCTGGCAGATTCCAAAATTTGATTTTTCAACGAAGCTGGATGTGAAGGATGCGTTACAGGAGCTTGGCGTGAATCGGGCGTTCGAGATGGATGCGGATTTTTCGGGAATCACGGATGATGTAGCATTCCTTTCGGGAGTTCGTCAGGAAAGCTGTATCTCGATTGATGAAATCGGAGTATCGGCAGCGGCTTTTACCCAGATTGACTATGCCGGTGCAGCACCACCGGAGGATACGGCGTATATGATTCTTAATCGTCCGTTCCTTTATGCCATTATGACAAAAGACAGTCCTCTGTTCATCGGAGTGTGTGAGAATCCGGCGCGGTAGGAGACGGAAGTAGATACTTCATTTTGTTAATTTAGCGCGTTACATGGCTTATTTTATAATTTAATGTGCATTGTTATAAGAATTATTTACCGTCTAGCAACAAAAAAAACCTTGTGCTATAATCGGGCTGAACTAGTGAGAAACATAAGAATGCAGAGTGTAAATGCATTGATAAAAAAGAGATTATTGTAAACCCGAAAGGCAGGTACAAATGAAAAAGTATGTAAAGGATATGACAGTAGGTAAACCGGCGAACCTGTTACTGTCGTTTATGTTGCCGATGGTGCTGGGAAATGTGTTCCAGCAGCTTTACAATCTGGTAGACTCCATGATTGTAGGAAAGTATGTTGGTTCGGATGCGTTGGCAGCGGTCGGTGCGACCGGTTCGTTGAACTTTTTGTTCTTTTCCTTATGCGGAGGTCTCTCCAATGGTATCGGTATCATTATTTCGCAGCATTTCGGTGCAGGAAATGAGAGCGGAGTAAAGCGGACGATTGCAAATGCAACGTATATTATGGCTACGGCAGCTATTTTGATGGGTGTGCTGGGCTTTGTAACGGCAAAACCGCTTTTGGCATTTTTGAATACGCCGGATAATATTTTGGATGATTCGGCAATGTACATGCAGATTATGTGTGCCGGAGTGGTAGCGGTAGCGTTGTATAACTGTGTGTCGGCGATGCTCAGAGCGCTTGGGGATGCCAAGACACCGCTTTATTTTCTGATTTTTGCAAGTATACTGAATATTGTGCTGGATTTGGTATTTGTAAACGTGTTCCACTGGGGCATTGCCGGTGCAGGCTGGGCAACCATCATTTCTCAGTTTTTAGCAGGAATTGCGAGCTTGCTGTTTGCATTGAAAAAGAATTTGTATTTTAAGCTGGAACGGGAACAGTTAAGCTTTGATAAAGAAATTACCAGACGCTGTGTACGCATGGGTATTCCGCTGGCATTCCAAAGCTCTCTGATTGCAATTTCCTGTGTGATTTTGCAGAGTGTAGTAAATTCCTTCGGTTCGGTGGTTATTGCAGCCTTTACCGCAACAAGCCGTGTGGAGCAGCTGGTACAGCAGCCATACAATTCGCTTGGTATGGCGGTATCGACCTATACCGGACAGAACATCGGAGCAGGTAAGCTGGACCGTGTAAAGAAGGGCTTTCGCGCAGGCTTCCTGATTATGAGTATTTTTACCTTCTGTATGCTTCCGTTGGCGCAGTTTGGCGGCAATTGGATTATGAAGCTGTTCGTGGATGAGGTGGAAGTAATTGAGATGGGAACGACGGCACTTCGCCTGACAAGCTGGTTCTATCTGCCGCTTGGTGCAATCTATGTGGCGCGTGGTTTGTTGAACGGAGCGGGAGATGCCTCCTTTGCATTTATCAACGGCGTATGTGAGATGCTCGGAAGAATTTGTTTCGCAAAGCCGTTTACCATGATTCCGAAGGTAGGAGTATGGGGCGTATGGCTTGCTACTGCCATGACATGGTTTGTAACCGGTACCATCAGTGTATTGCGTTATCTGCAGGGTAAATGGAAACACACATATTAATAACAAAAAAATCGCGATTCGTCGCGATTTTTTTGTTTAAAAGAAAGTAGTCATCAAGCAGTCTCTTTTATGACAGCAAGGTAGTGCGCGAGTATGTCTTGCGCATTTTTTTTGCGCTGCGCTGCTTTTTAGACGAAAACGATTACGAAAAGAAATTTTTGTGTTTAGATAAAAAGAGATTGATAATTTTGAAAGTATTTAGAAAATAACCGAAAATGAAACGAAAAACAATGAAAAAGAATATACTTTTCATAGAATTTCGATGCTGTGGTAACGTGGGGAATTGTAAAGTGAAAAAACAACAAAAAACAAAGAAAACAAGAGGAAAACACATGGAAAAACGGAGGAAAATACAAGTTTAAAAATATGTTTTGTGCAAAATACAAAAAAAAGTTGAAAAAGGACTTGATTCTTTGTGTGAAATGTTGTATAGTGGTCTTACGAAAATGTTTTAGGAAAAGGGTGGGATTTATGAAAGAATTTATGAGAAATACGTGGAAGCATAGAGCACACGTACTGATGTCTCTTCCGGTTTTTCTGGTATTGCTGTTTTTCAGCTATGTACCGATGGCAGGTTTGGTGCTCGCATTTAAGAACTTTGATAATTCACTCGGAATTTGGAAGAGTCCATGGGCAGGCCTGAAGAATTTTGAATTCCTGACCAGTTCCAAGGCGATTCTGGCAAACATGACCGGCAATACCTTGATGTATTATCTGATTTTTACATTGCTCGGCACGTTCCTGAATATCGTATTGGCGATTGCGATTGACCAGCTCGTATTTAAAAAGCTGGGTAAGGCAATGCAGAGCATTATGATTATTCCAATTTTCATTTCCTATGCCGCAGTACAGTTTATCGTATACGCATATCTGAGCACGGACAGTGGTATGATTAATAACCTGTTTGGTATCTCGACCAGATGGTATTCGGAGGCAGAACATTGGCCGATGATTTTGACGATTGTTAAGATATGGAACAGCGTTGGTTATGGTTCGGTACTGTATATGTCGGTACTCGCAGGTATCGATACGGAGCAGTATGAAGCAGCACAGATTGACGGTGCAGGCAAGTGGAGACAGATTTTACATATTACATTGCCGTCGCTGATTCCGATGGTTACGATTATGTTGCTGATGAGTGTTGGTAACATTATGAGATCGGATACAGGTCTCTTCTATCAGGTTACAAGAAACAGCGGTACATTATATGAAACGACGCAGGTTATCGATTCCTATGTATTAAATGCAATCTTTAAGGTATCGAACTTTGGCTTTACCGCTGCAGCGTCCTTCTTCCAGTCGATTATCGGCACATTACTGATTCTGATTGCGAATGGTATTGTACGAAAAGTAGAACCGGATAATGCATTGTTCTAAAGGGAGGCGCGTAAAATGAGTAAGAAAGAGAAAATTGTAGTAAAATCCAAGAAAAAGGTGGGTATTTCCCAGTATGTGCTTACTTTTTTTCTGATGCTGTACACCTTGTTCTGTGCGTTGCCGATTATATTGGTATTTGTGTCCGCATTTACCGATGAAAAAACACTGGCGACGAATGGTTTTAGCTATTTCCCGGAGAAATGGTCTATGACCGGATTCAATTCAGTGCTTCGCTACGGTGAGCAGCTGATTGTTTCTTACGGTGTAACGATTGGTATTACCATAGGCGGTACGCTGATTGGTTTGCTCTTTATGAGTATGTTTGCGTATTCCTTGAGTCGCAAGGATTTCCGTTTGAGAAAGTTCCTTTCCATCTTTGCGATGATACCGATGCTGTTTTCGGGTGGTCAGCTGGCAAGCTATGTTATTTTTACTTCGAACTATCATATGAAGGATAGTATCTGGTTGCTGATTCTGCCGCTGTCGGTTACGACGATGAACATTATCATTCTTCGTACCTATGTACAGACGAGTGTACCGGAGGAACTGATGGATTCGGCGAAGATTGACGGTGCCGGTGAGTACCGTACCTTCTTCCAGATTACATTGCCGCTTATGAAGCCGGCGTTGGCTGCGGTAGGCTTTATGTTGGCAACTTCTTATTGGAATGATTGGCAGAATGCGCTGTTGTATATTACAAGCGACAGTAAGAAGCCGTTACAGCTGCTTCTGATTAACATTCAGAAGAGTATCGAGACGCTGCTGAATTCCAGAAACATTCCATCGGCGGCGTTGGCTGCAATGCAGGGTAGTATTCCACAGTATTCTGCAACGATGGCAACTGTAGTAACCGTAATTGGACCTATCATGATTGCATACCCTTTCTTCCAGAAATATTTTGCAAAGGGTCTGACGATGGGTTCCGTAAAAGGATGATATTCCGGCAGCAAAGACTGCTTAGAATATAAAAATAATGGGAGGTAACATTTCATGAAGAAAAGAACTAAGAAAGTAGTAACAACAGCGCTTCTTAGCGCAATGGCATTATCCACACTTACCGGTTGTGGAAGCAAGGATGCTGGAGCAGATGGCAAGACTGTCATCAGTATTTACAGAGATACCTTTAACTTGGCATCTGCGGATTCTGCACAGGTTCAGAAGGTTGAGGATGCAATCAACAAGTATCTGGAAGGTAAGGGCGCAGATTATTCCGTTACCCTGACCGATATCGGTAGTGGTGAGTTCAAGGACAAGGCAAATCTGGCTTTGGCAAACAACGAGATTAACCTGTTATGGACCGCAAGCTGGATGGAGACCATCAACTGTGATGAATTAGTAAAGCGTAATGCAGTATATGACATTACCGAGTTAGTAAAGGGTACGGAGCTTTACTCCTCCATTCCTGCATGGGTTTGGGATGCATCCTCTTATGATGGCAAGACCTATTTTATTTCCTGTTACAAGGAGTCCGCAGAGGGTTATGACCTGATGTTCAGAACGGACTTAGTAGATAAGTACGGCTGGGATCTCTCTACAGTAAAGAAGTTAGAGGATGTTACTCCAATGTTAGAGCAGTTGAAGAATGAGGAAGGTCTGAAGTATCCATACTTAACACAGAAGACTGCAA
>JAFTQM010000002.1 GCA_017462755.1 Lachnospiraceae bacterium
CGGTGCAGGAAAGTCTACTTTTTTGAAGATTTTATCCGGACAGATTGAGCCAAGCAAGGGTGAGATTATCATCACTCCGGGACAGAGATTGTCCTTCTTACAGCAGGATCACTTTAAATATGATGCATATGATGTATTGAATACGGTTATCATGGGAAACCAGAGACTGTACGAGATTATGCAGGAAAAGGATGCCATCTACGCAAAGGAAGATTTTACGGAAGAGGATGGTATCAAGGCAAGTGAGTTGGAGAGTGAGTTCGCGACCTTAAACGGCTGGGAAGCAGAGTCTGATGCAGCAATGTTATTGAACGGTCTGGGTATTGAAACTGACCTTCACTATAAGATGATGAGCGAGTTAAACGGTAGCCAGAAGGTAAAGGTACTCTTGGCACAGGCATTGTTCGGAAATCCGGACATTCTGTTACTTGACGAGCCGACGAACCACTTAGACCTTGAGGCAATCCGCTGGTTAGAGGAGTTCTTAATTAACTTCGACAATACCGTTATCGTTGTGTCCCATGACCGTTACTTCCTGAACAAGGTATGTACACAGATTGCGGATATCGACTATGCAAAGATTCAGCTGTATGCGGGTAACTACGATTTCTGGTATGAGTCCAGTCAGCTGATGATTAAGCAGATGAAGGAAGCAAACAAGAAGAAGGAAGAGAAGATTAAGGAACTGCAGGAGTTTATCCAGCGTTTCTCGGCAAATGCATCCAAGTCCAAGCAGGCGACCTCGAGAAAGCGTGCGTTGGAAAAGATTGAGCTGGATGACATTCGTCCATCTTCCAGAAAATATCCATACATTGATTTCCGTCCGTCCCGTGAGATTGGTAACGAGGTACTGACGGTAAAGAATCTGTCAAAGACGATTGACGGTGTAAAGGTACTTGACAACATTTCCTTTATTTTGAATCGTGAGGATAAGGTAGCATTTGTAGGTGCCAATACACTAGCAAGTACAACATTGTTTAAGATTTTAGCAGGTGAGATGGAGCCGGATTCCGGTGAATACAAGTGGGGTGTCACCACGACACAGGCATATTTCCCGAAGGACAATACCAAGGAATTTTCTTGTGAGGATACCATTGTAGACTGGCTGATGCCATACTCTCCGGAAAAGGATGTAACCTATGTCAGAGGCTTCATGGGCAGAATGCTTTTTGCAGGTGAGGAAGGCTCGAAGAAGGTAAATGTACTTTCCGGTGGTGAGCGTGTGCGTGTTATGCTGTCCAAGATGATGATTATGGGTGCAAATATCTTAATCTTAGATGAGCCGACGAACCACTTGGATATGGAGTCGATTACGGCACTGAACAATGGTCTGATTAAGTTCCCGGGCGTATTGTTATTTACTTCCCTGGATCATCAGTTTATTCAGACGATTGCAAACCGTATCATGGAAATTACGCCGGATGGTCTGATTGATAAGATTACGACCTACGACGAATATCTGGATAGTGACGTGGCGGTACGTCGCAGACAGAAGCTGCAGGTGCAGGTAGAAGAGAACGCAGAGGGTATGGAAGACTAAGCTGTTCGCTAGTATTATCAAGGCGAAGGGAAACGGAGGCGGTCGGATGGAAGAGAAGAATAAGACAATCAAGCTTCTGCCGGGCGCGCTTCTGCCGCTCGGAGGCAGTACTGCGGGCAAATACTATAATTTTGCGGCCTTTTTTCCACAGGCATCGGAATGTAAATTGCATATTTATCAAAAGGATAAACAGGAAGCGACAGTCATACTGTCGCTTTTTGCCCATTCGGATTGTCCGGGGATATATACCGGCAAGCTGTTGAAAACACAGCTGCAGGAGCTTGGAGACTGGGGATATCTGTTGGAAGCGGACGGCAGTCTGCAAATGGACCCGTATGCGAAGAAAACGCTTGGGCGGGAGTCGTTCGGAATGGGCGGAAGAGTACTTTCTGCCATCGAGGAAGCAACGTTTGACTGGCGCGGCGAACATCGTTTGCACCGGACATATCAGGATATGATTTTATATAAGCTGCATGTGCGCGGTTTTACGATGACGGCACCGGGAGTACGTCACAAGGGGACGTATCTCGGCTTAATGGAAAAGAGCGATTATCTGACGGAGCTGGGAATCAATGCGGTATTACTCTTTCCCTGTGTGGAATTTGATGAAGGTCTCCCAAAGGGGCGTGTAAATTACTGGGGATATGCGAAGGAAAACTGTTATTTTGCGCCAAAGGCAGCTTATGCAGCCAATCCGCAGGAGGCGGCAACCGAGTTTAAGCAGATGGTCAAGCATCTGCATGCAAAGGGCATTGAGGTATTGATGGAAATGCATTTTACACCGGAGCTGCGTCCGGAGTTTATACTGGAATGCCTGCTTTGGTGGATACGGGAATATCACATTGATGGTTTTCGGATGAATCGAGCTTTTATTCCGGAGAAGCTGTTGGCGCAGCATCCATATCTTGCAGGAACCAAGCTGATTACCGAAGGCTTTGATGTAAATCAAATATATGACAGGAAGCGTCCGAATTATATAAATTTGGGCGAATGCGATATGAGCTTTGCAGAGAATCTGCGTCGTTTTATCAAGGGAGATGCGGGTATGACCGGCAGGGTCGCAGGATACCTTGAAAGGCAGACAGGCATGCAGGGTGTTCTCAATTATATTACGGACCACAACGGTTTTACTCTGGCGGATTTGTATGCCTATGGAGAGAAGCATAACGAGGCAAACGGAGAGGAAAACCGGGACGGAACAAATTGCAATTTTAGCTGGAATTGCGGTGTTGAGGGCAGAACACAGAAGAAACAGGTGAAAAAGCTGCGGATGCAGCTGCGAAAAAATGCAATGGCATTTTTGATGCTGTCGCAGGGCACACCATTACTGTTGGCGGGTGATGAATTTGGAAATTCGCAACAGGGAAATAACAATGCATATTGTCAGGACAATGAGACCGGCTGGGTTTCGTGGAAGGAATTCCGGACCGAGAAGGAATTGTATGAATTCACGAAAATGTTGATAAAATTACGCAAAGAGCATCCGGTTTGGCACAATACGGCAAGCTTGAAAGGAATCGACACACTTTCCTGTGGATATCCGGACAGCTCGCGTCATGGGACGAGGGCATGGTATCCGGATTATGCGGATGACAGCAGAACACTTGGCTGGCTTTTGTGCGGGAACTATGCGACTGTGCGCGACGGAGCAGCTGATTGTAGCTTTTATCTGGCGGCAAATATGCACTGGGAGCCGCAGGAGTTTGAGCTTCCGCTGATGGGCAAAAACGAACAGCTGAGGGTTTTGTTTGCAACGGATGCGGATTGTATGACTACGGTGCAGGGAAGGACTTTTTTGGTTCCGGCAAGGTCGCTGGTGGTATTTGTGAGCGAATCGGTCGGGGCAAACGCCGGAAAGCGAACCGGAGGCAGGCGAAAGCCAAAGAATAGAATATAGAACAGAGAGTAAAAGACATGAGCACATTTATCTTAAAAATAATCGCATGCATTACTATGCTGATTGACCATACCTTTATGATTTTTGTACCATTTGGAACGACGGCGTTCTGGATTGGCAGAGAAATTGGGCGGATAGCGTTTCCAATTTACTGCTTTTTGTTGGTGGAGGGCTTTTTGCATACCTCCAGCCGGACAAAATATCTGATTCGGCTGTTTGTGTTTGCATTGATCTCGGAATTTCCGTTTGATTTGGCGGTGTACGGAATCCCGAAAAGTGCAGAACTGGCAATGCAGACGCAGAATGTGATGTTTACTCTGTTCATCGGACTGGGATTGCTTTGTATTTATGACTGGCTGCTGCGAAAGTATAGTATTACACAGCCGGTAACGTTCAATGCATTGGCGGTAATGGCGATTATTGCCGCTTCGGGCATTACGATATGGCTGGCATCTGACTATAGCTATGTCGGTATTTTGTTTATTTTGATTTTTTATCTGTTTCGCGGAAAAAAGCTTTGGATTGCTGCGGGACTGCTCTTTGTTATTTTGGCGTTTTCTAACAAATTTGAGCTGGGCGCGATGATGGCCTTGGTGCCGATTTTTCTGTACAACGGAAAAGAGGGAGGCAAAAAGAGCTTGCGTTATGCATTCTATGCGTTTTATCCGGTGCATCTTCTGATTTTGGGACTGATAGGAAATGTTATGTAGGAGTGCAGAAAGCACATTGTATCCGATACCCTGCCGCAAGTGCAGCAGGGAACCGGATAGAAGTGATTTACTTCAGGTTGTGATTCATGACGATTTGGTCGTACAAATCCAGCACGCAGTGCTCATCCTTGGAAAAATGCTTACAGGTGCGGCAGGAAACGTTGGAATTGTTTTTGCTCATGCTGTTGGTTGCATTGCCCATGCCCATGTTTTCCTTTGGAGCAAAGGCGCTGCAATTTTCGGCAACCTTTGCATAGGTGCTTTCACTTGCTCTCATAACATACCTCCATTTTGGTTTTGCTGATTGTTTATTTAAACAAGGATTCCGAGAGCCTGACATTTCCGCGGCAATGTCGCAGCGGTCAGAATACATTGTAGCATTAGTATTGCGTTTTTCGAGGTGATTATACATGGTTGCATTTCAAATTCGAGAAGTAAAAAAATTCATGGCAAAGCTGCTCGGTCAAATGGATTTTGACGATTTTTGCGTAAGCGAAGCAGAAGTGTTCATGGCGGCCGGTTACAAAATCAACGGGCATCGAAACAAAAATTTTTATACGAAAGAGGAATGGGAAGCGATGACGGAGCCGGAGTTTTTGCGCTGGGAGGAAATCCGTCCGATGGTATTTCAGATGATTCGCGGAAATAAGACCCCGACGAGCTTGTCGGTCGTTTTATTGCTTTCCCGTGCAAAAACGGAAAGTCTGCTGCAGGATTCCGGTGCAGGACTGCGTATGGAGGATGTGACCGGACTGTATTTGAATCTGAAATTTACCGAAGGGGCGCTGATGGCAGTAACGGCAACCGGACTGGCGACCTTTTTGCCGGATAAGCAGTTGGAGCGCGCATGGGATGCGTGGGTAAAGGAATTTTGGAAGGAGCATGAAATCGAGTTTGATGAGGTGTAGGACGATAAGTGCTGCTCAAAATCGGAAAACTCAATCTTGACATTTCAGATTTCGTGCGATACAATAAATCCATTATTTGAAGAAAATACAGGCGTTGAAGAGGAAGAGTAGGAGATACCGCTTTTCAGAGAGCAGCCGGAGGGTGCGAGGCTGCAGGTACGGATTTCTGAACTGGCCTTTGAGCTTCAAAGCGGAAATACCGGTGTGCCGGGAGAGTAGGCTTTGACGGGTGTTCCCGTTATAGAATTAAGAGGGCATACAGTGATGTATGAACTAGAGTGGTACCGCGAGGATTGTGCTTCGTCTCTAGCAATAGAGACGAAGTTTTTTTGTATGACAGGAAAGTAGTCGCTTCGCGACGCAACCCTTTTTGGGCGAGAAAACCGCAATCCTCTTTGAGAACGAATTAAAAACAGAAAGGACGATAATCATGGAAAAGAGATACAATCCGAGTGAGATTGAAAAAAAATGGCAGGCGTATTGGGCGGAGCATGAAACCTTTAAGACCGATGTTTGGGATTTCAGCAAGCCAAAGTACTATGCACTGGATATGTTCCCATATCCGTCCGGCGTGGGTCTGCATGCAGGACATCCGGAGGGATATACCGCGACCGATATTATGTCCAGAATGAAGCGTATGCAGGGCTACAATGTACTGCATCCGATGGGCTATGACTCGTTTGGTTTGCCGGCAGAGCAGTATGCGGTAAGTACGGGTACTCATCCAAACGGCTGTACTCAGAAGAACCTTGAAACCTTCTCCCAGCAGTTAAAGGAGTTGGGCTTTGACTATGACTGGTCGAAGATGCTTGCGACCAGTGACCCGACCTTCTACAAGTGGACCCAGTGGATTTTTAAGCAGCTTTATTTAGACGGTTATGCAAAGTATGTGGATATGCCGGTAAACTGGTGCGAGGAATTAGGTACCGTATTGTCCAATGACGAAGTTATTGACGGTAAGTCTGAGCGTGGCGGATATCCGGTTATTCGTAAGAACATGAAGCAGTGGGTTATCAATCAGCCTGCGTTTGCTGAGAAGCTGTTAGAGGGCTTGGAGGAGATTGACTGGCCGGAATCGACCAAGGATATTCAGAGAAACTGGATTGGTAAGTCCGAGGGTGTGGAGGTTGACTTCCAGATTGTTGGCGGCGGCAGCTTTTCCATTTATACGACCTGTATCGAGACGATTTATGGTATTACCTTTATGGTATTGGCTCCGGACGGACAGATTGTAAAGGATTTGATGCCTAGAATCGAGAATCCGGAAGAGGTACAGGCATACATTGATGAGACCTTAAAGAAGAACGATATGGACCGTACAGAGTTAAATAAGACCAAGACCGGCTGTATCTTAAAGGGCATTTATGCAATCAATCCGGTAAACGGCAAGGAAGTACCGTTATTCATCGGTGATTTCGTTTTGGCAAGCTATGGTACCGGTGCCGTTATGGCAGTACCGTCCCATGACCAGAGAGACTTCGAGTATGCGATTGCACATAACATTCCGATGATTCAGGTCATCGACGGCGGAGATGTCAGTGAAAGTGCATTTGAAAAGAAGGAATATCTGGGTAAGGGCTGCAAGCTGATGAATTCCGAGGAATTTACCGGCATGGTAGGGGAGGATGCAAAGGAAGCCATTACCGAGAAGTTAGTAAAGCAGGGAGTTGCACGCAAGACCGTAAATTATCATTTCCGTGAGTGGATTTTTGCAAGACAGCGCTACTGGGGCGAGCCGGTGCCGGTGGTACATGGCGAGGATGGAACGATTCATGTGCTCAGCGATGAGGAATTACCATTGATTCTTCCGGAATTAGATGATTACAAGGGCAAAAACGGTAAGGCTCCGTTGGAGAATGCCGCAGAGTGGAAGCAGTATGATAAGAACGGCATCAAGGGTGTCCGCGAGACCTCGACCATGCCGGGTAGTGCAGGCTCCAGCTGGTATTATCTGAGATATATTGACCCGAACAATCAGGAGGAATTTGCAAATCAGGAATTGTTAAAGCACTGGTTACCGGTTGACCTTTATATCGGCGGACCGGAGCATGCGGTAGGACATTTGATTTATTCGAGAATCTGGAATCGTTATCTGTATGACAAGGGCTTATCTCCGGTAAAGGAGCCATTCAAGAAGCTGGTTCATCAGGGCATGATTCTCGGCTCGAACGGTATCAAGATGGGTAAGAGATTCCCTGAGTTTGTTGTAAATCCAAGTGATGTGGTTCGTGATTATGGTGCGGATACACTGAGATTATATGAGATGTTCATGGGACCGTTAGAGGTATCGAAGCCATGGAATGCAAGCGGTGTAGATGGTGCCAGAAGATTCATCAACCGTGTCTGGGCATTCTTTACCAACGAAGAGAATATCACGGCAGAGAACGATGATACCTTAACCAAGGTATATCATCAGACCGTAAAGAAGGTAACCTCGGACTTCGAGCAGTTAGGCTTCAACACCGCAATCAGCCAGATGATGATTTTTATGAATGCTGCTTACAAGGCAGGCAAGTGTCCGATGGAATATGCAGAGGGCTTTGTAAAGATGTTCTCCTGTATTTGTCCGCATGTCGGAGAGGAGCTGTGGCAGGAGCTCGGTCATCAGGATACCATTGCCTTTGAGGCTTGGCCGACCTACGATGAGGCTGCTTTGGTGGAGAATACCGTTACCATTGGTATTCAGGTAAATGGTAAGGTAAAGGGAACGGTAGAGCTTGGCGTGGAGGAGGAGAACGATTCCGCAATCGCTAAGGCGAAGGAGGTTCCGACCGTAAAGGCTGCCATCGAAGGAAAGAATATCGTAAAAGAGATTTATGTAAAGGGCAAGATTATCAATATTGTAGTAAAATAAGAGAAGTATTTGCAGGCGGAAAGGGAACGGTTCCTTTTCTGCCTGTTGCTTTTTGTCAAAATCCAATGGATTCCTGTTTGCAATTTGTATCCGTATTTGTTATAATAGAAATAGCGTAGACATACAGGAGATGGAAATACATGAAGAAGAGCTGGAGCATTGGTGACATCTCCTTTTCGACAAAGGAAGAGTACCGGGCAGGGCAGAGAGATTTAAAGCAGATTAAGAAGCTTTTGGTCGGTGTCGATTTGGATGACCCGATAGAGGTAAAAGAGCTGTATCGTATGCTGAGAGGAAGGCCATTCCTGTTTGAAAGCGAAGTAGGTATTGCGTTTAAGGCATATTTGCAGGAGCGAAGCTTTGGAGCATCCGGAAGACGTGAGGCATCACGTCACGAGGAATATCCGGAGCCGCAGAGGCAGACGAGAGAACGTCAGATTCGTTCGGAGCGTCAGATTGCAAGGAGCTATAAGGCGGACTACGATTACGATATGGAGCAGGAGGAGCCACAGACACCTGCACGCCGCACGAGTAGACAGAGCCTGCGCTTATCCGGAACGCAGAGCAGGGGTTCCCGGAAACCATCAGAGCAGATAGCGCCACAAAAGAAAAAATCGAAAAAGAAGGTGCTGGTATTTTGGGGAGTACTTGCAGGAATTGCACTGATGCTTTTTGGTTTTTGGCAGATTTTTTCTTATGATATCCGGAGCTATATCAGTCAGAAGAAAATGGAGGAGCTGATTTCCTGTATTCTGGTGCCTTATGATGCGAAGGTATCTGAGGCGCACCGAATTGCAGATTTGATTGCCAGCGGTCAATATACGGAGCAGGAGGCAATCGAGATTGCAAAGGAAGAGCTCGCACGTCAGGAGGAGCCGGAATCGGATCCGAATGCAGAGCCGACGGTGTTATATCAGTACAGTGTGCTATATGAGAGAAATCCGGATATGGCAGGCTGGATTCGATTGGACGGAACCATCTTGAATTATCCGGTTATGCTGACCCCTAAGGATGAGGAATACTATTTAAAGCGCGGCTTCGATAAAAAGTCAGACATCAACGGTTTGCCGTTTATGGATGTGCGTTGCAGCATTACCGCACCGGTCAGCAATTATCTGATACATGGACACAACATGAAAAACGGTTCCATGTTTTCCTGTCTGTTGCAATACGAAAAGCAGGAGTTTTATGAAGAACATAAGCAGATTTATTTTGATACGGTTTATGAAACCGGTACTTATGAGATTGTAGGAGTATTTCAGACGGCAGTGGCATACGTTGGTGAGGATACCTATCGTTATTACGAGTTTATCAATGCAGAAACTGCAGAAGAATATGATGCATATATTTCTTATGTAAAGGAACAGTCATTTTATGACACAGGGATTACCGCAGAGTTTGGTGACCAGCTGCTGACCCTGTCCACCTGTGACCGAAGGATTCAGGACGGACGGTTTGTGGTGGTAGCAAGAAAATGCAGGTAGCCCGGTAGAGAGGAGTGGAGAACATGAAGAAGAAAAGCGGAAAATGGATTGCAGGCTTAATGCTTGGAATGCTTCTGACCGGTACGGTGGGCGGATTGTGTTCGGTAACGGCAGCGGAGAAGCTGACCGTTTCTTCCAAGGAGTATTCTCTGAGCGTAGAGGATATCCCACAAAGCATAGAGGGAACCGTTTATGCAAAGCTGCACGATACCGCGCTTGATGCGTCAGAATATCAGCTTTCGCTGTTTAACAGCTATGATGCGTTGATTGAGATGGAGGATGCACTGGAAACGGCCAAGGAGGATTTGAACGGCATTGAGTATCTGGCAATGGATGTTATGCTGTATCAGTGTGACGAAGAGGGAGATTATTATCCGGTGGAGGAGTCTGAGGCAGTGACCGTGATTTGTCCGGTTCCGGAAGAATTTCAAAAGACGCAGGATAAGCTTCAGATTGTGGCAGTGAATGCAGATGGTAAGCTGGAGAGAATTTCGTCGAAGCTGGTAACGGTGAATAAGATAGATTGTGTTCAGTTCGATGCATTTTCGGAAAAGACCTATGCATTTTTGGTAAAGGCAAGCGGTAAGCTTACTTCAGGAACAGCACCGACAGCGACTCCGATACCGAAGGTAACCGAAGCACCAAAGGCAACGGCTACCCCAAAGCCGACGTCGACTCCGAAGCCAACAGCGACACCAACGGCAAAACCAAAGGTGACTGAGGCTGCGAAGGCAACACCGACGCCAAAGCCGGAAGGTACGACCGAGACCAAGAATCCGGTCGATAAGCCGAAGGCAACGGCTACCCCGAAGCCGACCGCAAAGCCAACGGAGGCTGTGAAGGCAACGGTTACCCCAAAGCCAACCACGGGTACGAGCGGCGCGAAGGATAAGACACCGCAGACCGGAGATGATTTTTCCAGAACCGGCTCGATTGTGTTAATTTTAAGCGGAGCAGCCGTATGTGCAGGCGCGATTATTTTCTCGAAGAGATCGTGATAACCGGCTACTTTTTCACAGATGCTAACATTTTTTTCATTGCTTGAAAACGTGCGCGTTCATTCATGGACATTTGGGATTCCAGAATTTCCATGATGAGCGCGCTTTCTTCTTTGGTAAAGTCAAGCCCGAGTGATTTCATTTGCCCGAGTATCTTCATGTACAGCATCGGGAGATTTTTTTCGGGCGTGTGACTTGCCTCTTGAATCAGCTCTGTCAAAAACTGTTTCTTTTGGGGCGTTAAATTTTTTAGTTCCGGGCGGTTCAGCCAATCTTGATTCATAAACAATCCTCCATTTTAATTGGTATTCATCATCGTTTGCATCATTTCAAACATCTGCTGCTGCTCCGGCGATAAGGCAGATAACAGTGCGGCCGGGTCAAAGCCGGAGGAAGCATTTTCAGAGGTAGGTTGGTCGTTGGAAAAGGCTGTGGAGGTATCTGAGGATGCGGTATCCTGAGATTCGTGAGTACTACTTTGCCCGGTAGCCGTCTCCGATGCAGAATTCTGCTCAAAGAAGCCGGACATGGATTGTAAGGTCTGGTACATACTCATCATCTGCATCATGTTTTGCATTTGAGAAATATTTTGTCGTTCGGCTTCGCTCAAAAAAGGAGAAAGACGAAGCAGAACGTCAGACAGCTGCTCTGCGGGGGAAGTGCTGGGCTGATAAGGAATATGAGAAAAATGGTTTTGCGGACAGCTCATGCACTTCATACATTCGAAAAGCTTGGAAAAGAGCAGGAGCGGCTGCCGCAAAGGCACCGGGACATAAGGCAGCAATAGCTCAAACAGAAGGGAAAAACGACAGAAGGTGCCGGGAGAAGAAAAAGGAGTAGTCTTGTCTGTCTTGTTCCCGTCCATTGCGCACCTCCGTAAATAAAATCAGGCAGGTGCAACGCTTGTTTTAAGAGAAGCACCTGCCATACATTATATGCACACAGAAAGGAAAAAGAACGAAAGAGAAGGGATTTATTCCGGATAGGTCATACGCTCCGGAGTAATATTCATCAGTACCTCGTTCAAATATTTAGCAGCCAGATATTTTGCCATCGGCAGATTCATGTCGAGATAATTGCCGCATTCTACGGCAGAAGCGCCCGGTACTTCGCCTTCAAAGTCAGCCATAAAGCGGTACATCTCAGTGAGCAATGGGATGATGTCGGCGGATTCGTAATCGCCGGCAAGCAGCAGATAAAATCCGGTACGGCAGCCCATCGGACCAAAGTAGATGATTTTTTCACCGAACTCCGGATGATTTCGCAGGAAGGTAGCGCCTAAATGCTCTAAGGTATGAATCTCAGCGGTATTCATGACCGGCTCGTAATTTGGACGGGTCATGCGCAAATCAAAGGTAGTAATGGTTTCGGCATTGATTTTATCCTTACGGGAAACATAGACACCCGGAAATAATACAAGATGGTTGATGGTAAAGCTTGCAATCTGTTTCATAAAATCCTCCGTTTTGCAGTGTTTTGTACTGTATTTTTTGATATTATTATATCGGAAAATGTATTGCTTTGCAACCGCGGAAAAATGTGCTATACTGTTTCCGAAATAGAATGCAACCGAGTTAAGATAGAAAAGAGGGCATAGGCCGATGAGGAAAAATATTATATTTGATTTGGATGGTACGCTGTGGGATTCGACGGAAGCAGCGGCAAAAATATGGAGTGATGTGGCGGCAAAGTATCCGGAAATCAAGGATACGATTACCGCAGAAAAATTGAAGCGTTTGTACGGCTTACCATTGGAGGAGATTGCAGGAAAGCTGTTTCCGAGCGTGCCGGAGGAGCTTGCCCTTCGGGTTATGCAGGAGTGTGTGCAGGTGCAGTGCCCGATTTTGAGCCGCACCGGAGCGATTTTGATGGGAAAGGTGGCAGAGACCTTTGAGGAACTGAAAAAGCAGTATCAGCTGTTTATTGTCAGTAACTGCAAGAGCGGATATATCGAGTCTTTTTTAGAAGCACATAAGTTGGGAAACCGGATTACAGATTTTACCTGTCCGGGCGAGACGGGGCTGTTAAAAGCAGACAACATTCGTTTGATATGTGAGCGGAATCATATTTCTCTTACGGAAACGGTTTATGTCGGGGATACGGTATCGGACGAGATAGCAGCGCATGAGGCAGGAGTGCCGTTCATTTTTGCGGCATACGGCTTTGGCGCATCGGAGCATTTTGAATATGAGTTAAGAGACATTGCAGGGCTGCCTGAGCTGATGCAGCAAATCAATGAGGATGCCCGATAGAGGATTTGGCTAAGCGGATACTTAAGGAAGCACGAAATGAGTCAGTGCCTCCTTAAAAATCATGAAAATAGAGCAAGGAGTGACAAACTATGAAAATCGTATTTATGGAAGCGGATACTTTGGGAACGGATGTGGATTTGACGGCATTCAATGAAATCGGTGAGGTTGTGATTTATCCGAAATCCGAGCCGGAGCTGAATGCAGAGCGAATTCAGGATGCCGATATTATTATTTCAAACAAAATACCGATGAATGAGGAGCTGCTTGCAAACTGTAGCAATCTGAAGCTGGTGTGCGTGACGGCAACCGGTACCAACAATCTGGATTTGCCGTATTTGGCGAGCCGTGGCATCAAGGCAGCCAATGTAAAGGGCTACTCGACCGATTCGGTAGCACAGCATACCTTTGCACTGCTGTTTTATGTGTATGAGAAGCTGCATTTTTACGACCATTATGTAAAATCGGGCGAGTATGTAAAGAGCGATATTTTTAGTGTATTTGATGTGCGTTTTCATGAATTGGCAGGAAAGCGCTTTGGTATCGTGGGACTGGGTGCCATCGGAAAAAAGGTGGCAGAGATTGCGCGTCTTTTTGGTTGTGAGGTGGTATATTATTCGACCAGCGGCAAGAACAACGATAGTACCTATCGCAGAGTGACGAAGGAGGAGTTGTTCCGGGAATCGGATATTGTGTCGATTCATGCACCGCTCAATGAGGATACGAGAGATTTGGTCGGCAGAGAAGAATTGGCGATGATGAAGAAGGATGCTGTTTTGTTAAATCTCGGACGCGGACCGATTGTAAATCAGGAGGCATTGGCAGAGGCATTGGAGCAGGATAAGATTGGCGGTGCCGGTTTGGATGTGCTGACGGTAGAGCCGATGGCTGCGGACAATCCGTTGCTTCGGATACAGGATTCGACCAAGCTGATTATTACGCCGCACATTGCATGGGCTACCGTGGAGGCAAGGCAGCGCTGTGTGGATGAGGTACGGGAGAATATTAAGGCATTTCTGCGTGGAGAAGAGAGGAATATTGTATGAATATCAGGGAGTATTTGAGGGGGCAGCGTCTGGTAACGGACGGTGCGATGGGAACCTATTATGCCAGTCTTTGCGGCAAGGAGACTCTGGTCTCGGAATGGGCCAATCTGACGAATCCGGAGTTAATCCGGCAGATTCACAGAGAATATTTGGAGGCGGGAGCTACGTTGATTCGCACCAATACCTTTGCAGCAAATCAGCGCATGTTAGGGATTGGTGCAGACGAGCAGAAGGAGATGCTTCGGGCGGCATGCCGGATTGCGAAGGAGGCAGTTGCAGCGTATGAGGAGGAAACCGGAAAGCATTGCTTTGTTGCCGGAGATATCGGCCCGCTGCGGGTACTGGCGGCAGAATCCGGAGCAGAAGAGGTACTGGTGGAATATCGCAGTATGGTGGACTGTTTTTTGGAGGAGGGCGTGGACGCAATCCTCTTTGAAACCTTTTCGGACACGGAGTATCTCATGGAGCTGACCGAAGAAATACGCAGGAAGAATGCTGAGGTTTTCTGTATGGCAGAATTTTCGCTCAATCAGAGCGGCTATTCGCTGGGCGGCAAGAGTGCGATGCGGCTGCTGGGACAGGCGGTGAAGATGCCGGGATTGGATGCAGTGGGCTTTAATTGCGGTGTCGGTTCGGGACATATGCTGCGCCTGTTACAGGGCTTGCGCCTGCCAAAGGAAAAGTATTTCTGTGTTTCTCCGAATGCAGGTTATCCGGAGCAGCTGCAGAACCGCATGGTTTTTTTGAAGAATACCGCGTATTTTCGTGAAAATATGCAGCAGATTGCGGGGGCAGGTGTTGCAATTTTGGGTGCGTGCTGCGGCTCGACACCCGCATATATTAAAGAGCTGGCAGAGCTGGTAAAAGACCTTCCGCCGATTGAATTGGCAGCGGAGCAGCAGCGATTAGAAGGCTTGGAGAATGGCGGGCAGAAGCAGGGCGGAGCTGGCAGAATGCAGGAACAGGAAGAAATGCTTACAGCAGAGCCTTCGATTTGCTATGAAAATAACGACCTTTTTGCCAAGCTTTCTGCGGGGAAAAAGGTCATTGCAGTGGAGCTTGACCCACCGTATGATGCGAAGGATGAGAAGCTGCTTGCATGCGCAAAGCGTTTGCAGGAATTGGAGGTGGATTTGCTGACGGTAGCCGATTCGCCACAGGGACGCAGCCGGATGGATTCGATTTTGACTGCGGTTAAGCTGACGCATGCGACCGGATTGCCGGTCATGCCGCATCTGAGCTGCAGAGACCGAAATGTGATAGCCATACGTTCGGCATTGCTGGGGGCGTATGCGAACGATATCCGCAATGTATTGTTTGTAACCGGAGACCCGGTACCGGGAGAGGCGAGAGGAAACACGACAGCGGTGTTTGATTATAATTCCGTGAATTTGATGAATTTTGCGCAGGAGCTGAACCGGGAGCATTTTGCAGAGGAGCCGTTTGTATATGGCGGTGCCATTAATCAGGGGCGCAGAAATTTTGAGATTGAGCTGGGGCGCGTGAAGAAAAAGGTTGCTGCCGGTGCAAAGTTTTTCCTGACACAGCCGGTATATTCGGAAGAGGATATGCTGCGTTTGCGCAGAGTAAAGGAAGAGACGGGAGCCTATGTGCTGGCAGGTATTATGCCGTTAGTCAGCTATCGCAATGCAAACTTCGTGAAGAATGAGGTGGTAGGCATTGATGTGCCGGAGGAGGTATTGCAGCGATACCATCCGGAGATGACGAGAGAGGAAGGCGAGGCGGCAGGTGTGGCACTGGCGTGTGAGATAATAGAGAAGATAAAGGATTGGACGGACGGTTATTATTTTATGCTGCCGTTTAACCGGGTTGGCCTGCTGGAGCAGATTAAGGCTTCTCTTGACTGGTTATAAGATAGGAGCGAAACGACCGAGGAAGGGATAAAGGAAGGAATTGTGAGTATGACAAGAGAACAATTCAGAGAGCTGGTTTTTGAAAAGAGAGTAATATTGGATGGTGCGACCGGAAGCAATCTGATGAATGCCGGAATGCCGGTGGGTGTGTGTCCGGAGCAGTGGATTCTGGAGCATCCGGAGGTGTTGGTTGAGTTACAGTTTGAGTATCTGAAAGCCGGAACGGATATTTTGTATGCACCGACCTTTTCGGGCAATCGGATTAAGCTGGCAGAGTATGGCTTGGAGCAGCAGACGAAGGAAATGAATGAGCGTCTGCTGGCGCTGTCAAAGGAAGCGATTCGCAGGTACGAAGGCTGGCAAAGGGAGCAGTATGGCGAGGAGGCAAAGCTTCGCAAGACCTATGTGGCGGCAGATTTGACAATGACCGGCAGACAGCTGGCACCGATTGGCACACTGGACTTTGAAGAGCTGGTGGAGGTATATAAGGAGCAGATTTCTTATTTGTGCGACGCGGGAGCTGACCTAATTGTCATTGAGACGATGATGAGTCTGCAGGAGTGTCGTGCAGCGCTTTTGGCGGCAAAGGAAACCTGCGATTTGCCGGTAATGATTACGCTGACCTTTGGAGAGGATGGCAGAACATTATATGGTACGGCACCGGATACGGCGGTTGTTGTGTTGGAGGCAATGGGAACAGATGCGGTGGGCTTAAATTGTTCCACCGGACCGGACCGGATGAAAGCATTGGTAGAGCAGATGCAGGCGGTAGCTGGAATTCCTCTGATTGTAAAGCCAAATGCCGGACTGCCGGTATTAAAGGATGGCAAAACAGTATACGAAATGGAACCGGAGGAATTTGCACAGCATATGAAGGTGCTGCTTTCCATGGGAGCATCCATTGTCGGCGGCTGCTGCGGTACGACCGTAGAGCATATACGGGCATTGGCAGAGGAAGCCAAGCACTTTGACAGCTGTGTGCCGATGAAAAAGCTGCAGCGCATTCTGACGACGGAGCGCAGTATACTGCGGATTGAGTTAGATGGACGATTTATGGTAATTGGTGAGCGCATCAATCCGACCGGAAAGAAGGCATTACAGGCAGAGCTGAAGGCAGGCTCGTTGGATATGGTCGGACGCATGGCGGAGGAGCAGGAAGTGCAGGGCGCAGATATTCTGGACATCAATATGGGCATGAGCGGAATTGATGAAAAGGAAATGCTGTTAAAAGCAATGGAAGAGGTACAGGGACTGGTTGATTTGCCGCTTTGTATTGATTCGAGTCATCCGGATATCATCGAGGCTGCATTGCGCCGTTATCCGGGACGAGCTTTGATTAATTCGGTTTCGTTAGAGCCCGGCAAGCTGGAAAAGCTGCTTCCTGCGGCAAAGAAATACGGTGCAATGTTTATACTCTTGCCGTTATCGGACAAGGGACTGCCGAAGGATTTGGAAGAAAAGAAAGAGATTATCCGCACGATTTATATTGCTGCATTGGCATATGGTCTGCGCAAGGAAGATATTATTGTAGACGGTTTAGTCAATACCGTTGGCGCAAACAAGGAGGCTGCATTACAAACCTTGGAAACGATCCGGTATTGTAAGGAGGAGCTGGGTGTGGCTACGATGTGCGGCTTATCCAATATTTCCTTTGGATTGCCGGACAGACAGTATGTGAATGCTGCATTTTTGTCCTTTGCCATTCAGGCAGGAATTACGATGGCAATTCTTAATCCGGCGCAGGATATGCTGATGAATATGGCGTATACTTCGGATTTGTTGAAGAACAAAGAAGAAGCAGATGTTCGATATATTGAACGTGTGACTGCAAAGCCGATGACCTTGGTGGAGACCGGAGAACTGAATCGGTTAAAGGAGCTGGCAGCAGGTCAGGGCGCTACGGCAACCGCCGGAGTGCAAAGTGCGACAGGCGGAAGCAAAATTGCTTCGGGGAACGGACAGACAAACGCTGTCGGTGGTTCGCAGGGAAGCAGCGGAACGAAAAGCAGTGCCAAAGCAAGTCCGGTCTATGAAGCCGTGATGAAAGGCAATCGCAGAGCCATTGTAGAGCTGGTAAAGCAGGAGCTGGCAAAGAGCGAGCTGACCCCGGCAGAGCTTTTGGATACGCAGCTGATTGCTGCCATCAACCAGGTGGGCGAGCTGTTTAATCAGCAGAAGTATTTTCTGCCGCAGCTGATTGCGTCGGCAGAGGCAATGAAGCTTGCGATTGAATATCTGGAGCCGCTTCTGGCAGAGGGTGCAAACACGGAAAAGCTTGGTGTGGTAGTAATTGCGACGGTAGCAGGCGATATTCATGACATCGGAAAAAATCTGGTGGCGTTGATGTTAAAGAATTACGGCTTTGAGGTAATCGACCTTGGAAAGGATGTACCGACGGAGAAAATCATCCGGGTGGCAGCGGAGTGCAATGCAGACCTCATTGCGATTTCGGCACTGATGACGACCACGATGCAGGAAATGAAAGAGGTTGTAAAGAAGCGCAACGAAGCCGGACTGCGGGCGAAGGTTATGATTGGCGGTGCAGTAATTACCCAAAGCTATTGCGAGGAAATCGGTGCGGACGGATATTCGAAGGATGCACAGGAAGCGGTAGCAGTAGCGAAAAAGTTGATAGGGAAGTAATTTTGAGATATAATAGTATTGAAGGGAGAGTGAGTTGAATGACAATTGATGTAATCAGAAAAAAAACATTGGAAATCGTTGATGAGTATCCGATTAAAAGTATTGTTCTCTTTGGATCACGAGCCGAGGGAACGAATAGGGAGGATAGTGATGTGGATTTGATTGTAGAATTTTCGACATCAGTAACATTGCTCACTCTGGCTCGGTTGCGTATTCGGTTGGAAGAATTGCTTGGAGTTGATGTTGACGTGATACATGGACCGATGCGTGATACGGATTTGCTGGACGTTGGTAAGGTGGTGGAGCTTTATGCAGCATAGGGATCAAATTGTTATTCAAAAAGTGCTTAGTGAAATTGAAATAGGGCTTGAGATGTTAGGTGAGGCATCTTTAGAAGAATTTTTAGAAGATGAGAAACTGAAGCGTGCAGTTGGAATGACAGTGATTAATATTGGTGAACTGATAAAAAATGTAACCGAGGAAACAAGGAGTACTTATCCTAAAATTCCATGGAAAGCAGTTGCTGGTATGAGGGATATTGCAGCACATAAGTATCAAACGCTCCGGATGGAGGATGTATATAATACGGTAAAGACAGATTTTGTATTTCTGCAAGAGGAATTAAAAGAAATATTGGAAAAAGAAACAGAATAAATAATCAGGAAAGATGCTTGAGAAATTGTAAAAGCATACCTAAAGCCGCTGCAAATGCGAAAAACATTTGCAGCGGCTTTTAAAATGTTTAAAAGCTTTATTATTCGAAACGGAACCATTTGAAATCAAACTGGCAGCCCGGCAGGAAAACGAAGGTTACCTTGCAGCAGCCGGTCACGGAATCCAGTGCGAATTCGCGGGTTACATAGTCGGCAGAGCCTGCAAACTCGGCGATTTGTTTGATTTCACCGTCGGCGGTAGCGAAGCGTACATGAATCGTATTGTTCGGCAGCTCGGAACGACCGTTGATGAAGAGGCGGCTAAAGCCCTTCTCGCCGAAATCCATGTTCTCATATTCGAGAGATACATTGTTGCCGATGCCGGTAATTGCGTCGTGTTCTACCGTAAAGGTATCGCCGTAGATATGGTTGTTGTCCAAAGCGGACAGCTCGGCGTATGCCTTTTGCGGTGCCGTAAACGAGAAGCCCTTGAAATGAATCTTATTGTAGGTGGTAAAGCAAATCGTAGTCAGACCCTTGATGCGGCGCTTTAACCGGAAGGTGTCCTCCTGATATACATTCCAGATGGACGGCTTCTGGTAAACAACCTCTGCAAGTAGCTCAGTACCCTCCTCGCCCGGAATGCCTTCCCAGATTTTGATCGGATAAGCATCGCCATCCAATGCGAAAATCGGAACGGTCAGTTCATCGGAGCCAAAATCACCGAAATCAACATTGGTAAAGCCAAAGGTGGTCTCTTCACCGCGTGCAGTTGCCAGACCACGCTCGTTGCCACTGGTAATCGTGCCGATTGCAACATCGTACAAACCGCCGGATACGAACTGGTATGGATTGATGGTTGCACTGCCGAGTCCTTCTGCGGTAAAGTCCAGAGTAGAAATGATGCGGTATTTGTCAGTACCATTCTTGGTCATACAGCGAATGACAAATTTACCGTCGCCACAGGCAGTAATCTTTGCGGTGGTTCCGTTTACCTCAAGCTTTGCGAGGTTCGAATCGATACCCGTATCGGTGGTTACCTTCCAAATCAAATCACTTGCCGTAGCGTTGACCGGATAGAGTGTTGCGGTAATCTCCATTGTGGTAAGCTCCGGAGAAAACTTCTGACCTGCGTTGGTTTGCAGTGCAATCTTACGAATCGGTATTTCGGTATTTGCCGGACTCTTTGGATTCTCCATCAGCACAGCATCACAAGGAATCAAGATACCGGCAGCAGCTTCGGCAGTCTCTGCCTCGGCAGTCATCGGGACTGCGGTCAGAGTCAGAGTCGCATCCGGCAGGGAAGCACTGCTGACACATACGTTGATATTACCGGCTTCACGCTTTGCTGCGATAATTGCCAACAGCTTGCCGGAGAACAATCTGCGGCTCGTTCCCTTGTACTGGTCGTAATCGGTGCTGTCGCCGTTGTCCAGACCCACCAGACGACCGGCACCGGTAACGGTTACCTCGACACGGTTGTTGGCGTTTTCAACCGGATTACCGGCGGCATCCTCTGCGGAAATGGTTACAAAAATCAAATCCCTGCCGTCGGCAGTCAGCTCCGTGCGGTCCGGTGTCAGCACCAGATGAGCGGCATCCCCGAAGGAGGTCTTGGTATCGCGTGCAATCTCGTTGCCGTTTTCGTCGTAAGCAACGGCAGTCAGGGTACCCGGACGGTACGGCATACGGTAGTGGCATAACAGGTCATCCCTGCCATGCTCGTGGTCAAGGTCATGTGCGCCCAAAGATTCGCCATCAAAGAACAGCTCTAATCTTGGTGCGTTGGAGCAAACTAAGATATCAATCGTCTGTCCCTCGTTAAAGTCCCAGTATGGGCAGATATGAATCATCGGAGCTTTGCGGTAATCGGTCCACTCGGACTGGAAGATATAGAAGGAATCCTTCGGGAAGCCTGCGGTATCAATCTGTCCGAAGTAGGAGTTTTTGGTATGATATGGCGTCGGCTCGCCGATATAGTCAAAGCCGGTCCAGATAAATTGTCCTGCACTGTAAGGTGTGTCACGGTCGTCGGCAATGCACGCTAAAGTAGAGCGCGCACCCCAGCTGGTCGTGCTGTTGGCGAGGGAAGAGCATTGCTCGTCGTCGTCTGCCAGAATCGGCTTGTCAGACGGGAAGTGGTAAATACCGCGGCTCTGCACAACCGAAGCCGTCTCGCTGCCGTAGATAATCCAGTCCGGATACTTCGCATGATGCTCGTCGTAATATTTTTCTGAATAATTATACCCTGCGTATTTTACGATATCCGCGCATTTCTGCGCACCCTCCCAAGGCATAAAATTGGAACCGATGGTAACCGGAGCATTGTGCTTCGGGTCATTTTCGTGCACATAGTCCATCAGCATCCGGCTGATTTCTTGACCGTGGTCGTCGGCGTGTGTATCGTAAATCTCGTTACCGATGCTCCAGAGAATCACGCTGACATGATTGCGGTCACGGCGTACCCACGAAGCTACGTCGCGGCGGCACCATTCTTTAAAGAAGCGTGCATAATCATACGTGGTCTTGGAACGCTCCCACATATCAAAGGCCTCGGAAACAATCAGAAGACCGAGCTCGTCGGCAAGCTCCATCATCTCGACCGCAGGCATATTGTGGGAGGTACGGATGGCATTGACACCCATCTCCTTGAGCATCTGAAGCTGGCGGCGCAGAGCCACCTTGTTGACTGCGGCACCGAGGCTGCCAAGGTCGTGATGCTCACAGGCACCGTTTAAGCGTACCTTGCGACCATTGAGCAAAAAGCCCTCGTCCGGGGTAAAATATGCGTCACGGAAGCCGATTTTGCGTGTTTCGCGGTGGATAACCGCACCGTCTGCAAGCAGCTCGGTGGTTAATTCGTACAGAATTGGTGTCTCGATATCCCAAAGCTTCGGGGAAGCGACCGGAAGAGTCTGGGAGTTTATGTACATCGGAAGCTTTTCGTTTTGGTATGGGCAGAAAATCTTTGCCGGGTCAAGCACATCGTTGACCGCAGCGGATACGAGAGTACCGTCGGCAGCGGTGATGGAATGGCGCACGGAAAGCTTGTCTGCTACGGTATCCGGTGCCTGAATCGCACTGTCAATCGCTACGCTCCATGCTTCCTCCTGCTTGCGAATAGCTACATAGATACCGTCGGTATAAAAATGCGCCGTAGGTACGGTCTTGAGCCAGACATTCCGATAAATACCGGCGCCGGAGTACCAGCGGGAATTCGGGCTCTGATGTACGACGCGCACGAGGATTTCATTGTCCCCCTCGGTCAGATAAGGAGTGGCATCAAATTCAAAGGTAGAGTAGCCGTACTTCCAACAGAACGCCTCCACACCATTGATATAAATCGTGGAATCCATGTAGATTCCTTCGAAGTTCAGATAGGTCAGGGTGTCCTTCTCGGCATGCCAGGTAAAGCGCTTGCGATACCAGCCCTCGCCGGTCTCATACAAATCCAGAGAATTATAAATCAACCAGTCGTGCGGCAGCTCGACCGGGGTAAAGCCGGTTTCTTGTCTGATTTCTTCCAGTGTCGTACCGAGTGGCTTCTTGCAGAAAGACCAGTCGGAGTGGAAAAGAATTTTGCTATTCATAGTGAACCTCCATCTTGAGAACATATCTTGTTCGAGAGTATTTGGATACAGTATAACATAGATTTGCAGGGAAAAAAAGAGAAAAGTATTGTTGAGGATTGATTGGGGATATTGTATAATTATGAAGTACATAAAGGAACTGCTTTGCGAAGCGTTTCCTTAGAACGCGTTGTTAGTAAAGAATCCATGTAAACAGGAGGAAGTGAAACAGTGGAAACGCAAGAACGAAATGCTACACAGATGAGAAAAAAATTGATATTGGTAGGAAGTAGCGTTGCAGTTATTGCCGTAGTAGCGGTGGTTCTGATTCTGGTTTTGTTGGGCGGAAAGCAGACAGCTTCTGATACAGTATCAAGTGAAATAAAGAAAATCAAGAAAGCATCGGTGGGCGATTATGTGACCTTTGGAAACTACGAGCAGGATAATGTGACAGGCAACGGAGAGGAGAAAATCGAGTGGTTGGTGCTGGATAAGAAGGATGGGAAGACACTGCTGCTGAGCAAGTATGCTTTGGATGAAAAAACATATCATGATGCGGATGTAAAAATTGTTTGGGAATATTGTACCTTGCGCAACTGGCTGAACGAAGAGTTTTTTGAATCAGCCTTCAGTGAGAGCGAGCAGAAATATATTGCGGAGACTCATGTCATCAATAAAGATAACCCGAGATACGAAACAGAGGGGGGCAATGATACCGTTGATAAAGTATTTCTGTTGAGTATAGAAGAGGTAACGACATACTTTGCTTCTGCCCCGGATGAGTTGGACCCGGTGCGCAGAGTGCAAGTGACAGAATATGCAAAGGCACAGGGGGCTTGGACATATGGCGAAAGAGAGTACGGCGAATACGTTGATATGCCGGAATATGATGATAATAGCTGGTGGTGGTTACGGTCAGCGGGAAGCAGTATTAGCCGTGCTGCATATGTTGACTATGACGGTGGTGTTTCAGAGCGCGGTGAACTCGTCTACACAAATAAAGTTGTACGACCTGCTGTGTGGGTAGATAGCGAGATGGTGGAAGAATCGGTAGTAATACCGGAAACACCGACGGAGGATTTGATAAGAGAAATCCGTGAGGCATCGGTGGGGGATTATGTGAGCTTTGGAAACTACGAGCAGGATAATGTGACGGAGAATGGGGCAGAAACCATTCGGTGGCGGGTATTGGACAAACAGAAGGATAAGGTGCTTCTGCTTAGTAACAACGCACTGGATAGTCAGAAGTATCATACAGAAATGACGGCGATTACCTGGGAGGACTGTTCCTTACGTAGTTGGTTGAATGAGGAGTTTTATGAAACTGCTTTTGATAAGAGTGAACGAAAGTATATTGCGGAGACTCATGTCATCAATGCGGATAATCCGACGTATGGAACGGAAGGTGGGAATGATACCTATGATAAGGTATTCTTGCTTAGTATGGGAGAACTGACGACCTATTTTGATTCTGAACCGGAGCGATACGACAAGGCACGAGGAACCCGGATAACGGAATATGCGAAAGCGAATGGCACTTGGAACGAAAAGTGGGATGAAGAATATGACGGATATGGCTGGTGGTTGTTGCGAATGCCTGGATATCGAGGTACCTATGTTGCTTGTGTCGAACCGAACGGCAATATTGATCCGTTCGGAACGGTTATAGGACTTGACGGTTACAAGTGTTATGTTCGACCTGCAGTATGGATTGACCTTGAACCGTCAAGCGAGGAAGAGAGTGTAGGAATGCCAACCAGGGTTCCGGAGGTAACGGTGACTGAGATTCCGGAGCCGACGGAAACGCCAGAGCCAACAGTGACTGAGGTTCCGGAACCGTCGGAAGTACTTGATGCGGTAAGAGAAATCGGTAAAGCATCGGTGGGAGATTATGTAATGTTCGGCACCTACGAGCAGGATAATATGACAAGCAACGGAGCAGAGGATATTGAGTGGCTAGTGCTGGATAAGAAGGACGGAAAGGCACTGCTACTTAGTAAATATGGTCTGGAAGCCAAGCCGTATAATGAAGAATGGGGAAATATCACATGGGAAGATTGCGCTCTGCGTGGTTGGTTGAATGACGAGTTTTATAAAACAGCATTTAGTAAGAGAGAACAAGAATATATCGTAGAGACATATGTGGTAAATGAAGATAATCCGTGGTATGGAACGGATGGAGGAAATGACACCTATGATAAAGTGTTTTTGTTGAGCACCGGAGAAGTAACAACATATTTTGATTCTGATCCTAATGAATATGATTGGTCGCGAAGAGTACAGGCCACGGAATATGCGAAGGTAAGGGTGAGAAGTTATGGGCACATAGAAGAAAATGGAAATTTTTGGTGGTATTTACGAACACCAGGTTATGAGAATGTTGATGTTGCAGGTGTTGCCTGTCTTAACTATGTTGATTATCATGGTTTCACTACTATTGATTCTAACATTGTCCGCCCGGCGTTATGGATAAATATCGAATCGGCGGAAGCGGCAGAAGTAACACCAACTTTAACTCCAAAACCGACAGCAACGCCAAAGTCAACAGTAACTCCAACTACAAAACCATCCGCAGAGCTTGATTCGGTACAAGAAATCAGCGAGGCATCGGTGGGGGATTATGTGAGCTTTGGAAACTACGAGCAGGATAACGTGACAAGCAACGGAGCAGAGGATATCGAGTGGCTTGTATTGGATAAGAAGGATGGCAAGGCACTGTTGTTGAGTAGGTATGCATTGGATTGTAAGAAGTACCATGAAGAGCGGGTGGCTATTACATGGGAAGATTGTACGCTGCGTGCATGGTTGAATGATACCTTCTATGCGACAGCTTTCAGTAAAAAGGAAGGTGGCTATATCGCAACCACGACGGTTATTAATGACGATAATCCGTATTATGAAACAGAGGGAGGGAACAATACGAAGGATAAGGTATTCATCTTAAGTATTGATGAAGTGACATCATACTCGTATTTCAATTCCGACTATAGTGAGTACGATGTAGCGAGACGGTGTCAGGTCACGGAGTATGCGAAGGCGCAGGGGGGCTTTGCATATAGTGAAGAAGAATATGGTGGGTATGGTACAACGGAATATGATGGAAATGGCTTTTGGTGGCTGCGGTCGCCGGGTTACAGTAGTAGCTCCGCCGCGGATGTCTACATCGACGGCTGCGTCTCCTACAGCGGCGCCCTCGTCCAAAGCAGCGGCAACTACTTAGGCAACTACTCTCATGTTGTCCGTCCCGCTTTGTGGGTAGAGTATTAAGCGGAACGCTAGTAATTCAAATATCATAGCATTGCAAGAACTACAGTTTTATGGTATTGTAGAAACAATCGGCTATCGCAAGATGGTAAAAACAAGGGAGGAACAGGAACAATGGTTCAAGAAACAGACAATATTACTCCGACCAAAGCTAATAAGGGAAAGCGTAAGAAAGGGCTTGTAGTAGGAATTATAGTTTTATCCATTGCTATCGTGGCAGCAGTTCTTATTATGACCTTACTAAATTCGGAGGGCAAGAAGGATGCAACCGAATCGTTAGCCCGCGCGGAACAGTATGTAGATGACGAAAAATATGATGAGGCAATCGAGGCATATGAAGAAGCGCTTGAGATTGACCCGGAATGTGCCGAAGCGTACATAGAGCTGTCTGCTATTTATCAGGAGCTGGGCGAGCTTGACGAAGCAGAGGAGATTTTGGAGGAAGCCTGGGAGGCAATTGATGACAAGAAAGCTCTGGAATCAATTAAGGAAAAGCAGAACGAAATAGAGGAAGCAAAGCAAAGGGCAGAAGAGAAGAACGAAGAAAAGACGCCGCAGGGAGATACTTCGGAGCCGACGAAGGTGCCGGATGAAGTAGAATCGCCGGAGGCCACACCGATGCCGACAGCTACCCCGGAGCCTACTCCGGAAGCTACCCCTACGGCAGCCCCGATAGTTGGCGCCATTGACTGGCAGGATGCTATGTTAGAACAGGCAATGCGCGAGGCAACCGGCATCTATGACCGTGATATTACGGAACAGGATGTAGAAACGATTACGAAGCTGGATTTGAGCGGCAGAGGCATTGCAAACATAAGAGCGTTAAGTAGCTTAACGAATCTGACGGAGTTAGATTTAAGCGCAAATGAGATTGCAGATATTGATGCATTGGCAAGACTGCCGAAATTGTCGGTATTGTATTTGAGTGGAAATAACATCAGCGACGTGAATGCATTGGAGAGATTAACGGAGTTGAAATGGCTTCGTTTGGACGATAACAGGATTGAGGATGTTACACCATTAGCAAATCTTACCAATCTAACCGTGTTGCGTTTGAGCAACAACCGGGTCGAGGAGATTGGTGTTCTTTCGAAGCTGACACGTTTAAAGAAGCTGTATCTGGACGGAAATGAGATTCAGAATGTGATGCCGCTGACCGGCTTGGAAAAGCTGGAGGTTTTGACCCTGTCTGCTACGCCAAGCGGAGACTATAGTGCGCTGTATGCAATGGAAAGCTTGCAGAGCATTACGGTGGATGGAGTAGAAGTAACTCCAACTCCGGCACCAACGCCGACTCTGAAGCCGACAGCGACGCCAAAGCCGAAGGCAACGGCGACACCTACGCCGACGAAAAAGCCAAAGGCAACGGCGACACCTACGCCGACGAAAAAGCCAAAGGCAACGGCGACGCCTACACCGACGAAAAAGCCAAAGGCAACGGCAACACCTACGCCGACGAAAAAGCCGAAGGCGACCGCAACACCAACCCCAACGAAAAAGCCGAAGGCAACAGCTACTCCGACCCCGGCTATGCTTAGTTCGGTAACGAAAATCGGTAAGGCATCGGTGGGTGATTATGTAACCTTCGGTACTTATGAACAGGACAATAATACCAGCAATGGTGCAGAAAAAATTTACTGGCAGGTACTGGAAAAGAAGAATGGAAAGGCCTTGCTGCTGAGTGAATATGCGCTGGATGCCAAGCCGTATCATATCGAATATGCAAGTACAACGTGGGAGGATTGTACGTTGCGCAGTTGGTTGAATGATGAGTTCTATTCAACCGCGTTTAGTTCCAAGGAGCAGAAATACATTGCAAAGACCTCCATCAGCAATGCGGACAATCCACTCTACGGAACGGATGGCGGTAAGACGACAAAGGATAAGGTTTTCTTGCTCAGCATTGGCGAGGTAACGACGTATTTTAATTCCGACCCGGATAAGGAAGACTTTTTGCGAAGAGCAAAGGTAACCGATTATGCGAAAGCGCAGGGGGCAGAAGTAAACGGTCAATACGGATATTGGTGGCTGCGTTCCCCGGGAGATCACAGCGGTGGAGCATCCTTTGTATTTTATAATGGATATGTACAACGCGGAGGATATTCGGTATATACGACGACGAATGTAGTCCGTCCGGCGATTTGGGTGGAATACTAATCGGACAAAATAGTATAATAATGTTATCGTGAAAAAAGCTGTAAAACAGGTGTTTATGTTAAAATAAGCGTGTTTTACGGCTTTTTTGTTATTTTATTTTCTAGTAAAAGAATGGATATTTTGGATGGCATGTTTTATGAGGATTAGACATGATACATGATGGATGATACGAAAAACGATATCGGATGGTCAGAAATCATGATAAGAAACGTTTACAAAAGGATGGATATGTACTTTAAAAGAGCATACAAAACTAAGGCACCATAAAAAGGGTATTGTTACCGGAACTCCTTGATTAAATTGTAAACTAGTTCTTTTTGATATTTGCTTAAAGAAAACCAAACTTCAAAAAAATCTAATTGTTCTTTGTTCAGTTGAACATATGCAGAGCCATCATCGAAAAATTGTGCCAAGGTAATGCCAAAGGCATCACAAATTGCTTCGAGTGTAGCAATAGATGGCACGGTGTTTCTGCGATGGATATTCGCAATCGTTGAAGAAGATAAGCCGGAAGCCTGAGAAAGTTTATAATCGCTCCAACCACGTTCTGCCATGAGTTCATCGATGCGCTTGATGATATCCATAAATAATTACCTCCATAAAGATATTTTATATGTCGAAAGAGCAAGAAAAAAGTGTTCAGATGTAATAAAGATATTGCTCAAATGAATAATAAGTGATATAATTGTCTACAGAATTGATACTTTATTTTAAATTATAGAAAAGAGGGTAGATTATGAATACTGTATTGTGGATTTATACTTACGGAGCGTTTGGGGAGATTTTGTTACCGGCGGAGAATAATGCGGATTTAAAGGTTGTTTTAAAAAAAGATGTTTATGAGTTGATTGATGACGTATCTTTAGAGTTAGAAGTGGAAGGTAAAGAATGGCATTTAAAAGAGTCGGAAAAGTATCGTTTTGTTAAGAAGAATGGCATTAAGGATGATGTTTTAAGAAATGAGGATGTCATTGGTATAGAAACAGAAAATGAAAGATTTTCAATCATTGTTCGTAAAAATGAAGAATCGTTTTCTGTTTTGCAAAAATACGATATTTCAGCAATGGGTACAGTATCGATTGGTCAGGAACAAAATAATCATATAATCTATCAATTTCTGGGTTTGGTATCCAGACATCATGCAGTAATCCAAAAAACAGCAAAGGGTGTATTTGTACGTGATATTAGTGGCGGAGATAATGAGCAGGGAAAAGGAAATGGAGTATTCGTTAATTTTAAAAAAATTGCGGGAATATATGAATTAAAAATAGGAGACTGCATCAATATATTCGGCTTAAAAATTGTATACTTCGGAGAA
>JAFTQM010000016.1 GCA_017462755.1 Lachnospiraceae bacterium
CTGCTGCCGTTTTCGCTCCTCGCACTTACACTCCGGAAGAAAAGGAGATGTAGACAAACTCTTCTCATATTCTTCCGCTTCATATTCAGTCAGATGCAGCTCAGATAAAACCTCATCCTTTAGCATCGCCGTCCGCATGGAAAATTCATTTGACCAAGGAAAACCCTCTTTTTCTAACATTTCCTTGCGATGAAACCACGGATAGCCGCCAAAAATCTCATCTGCACATTCTCCGGTCAGCGTAACCTTATTTTTTGTTACCACCTGTCTGCAAAAATACAGCATCGATGCTTCCACATCCGCCATTCCCGGCAAATCTCTCGCCCGCACAGCGGGATAAAGCTCTTCTACCAGCGCTTCCTTGCTACACTCCAAAAAGGTGTGATTGGTATCACAATATTTTGCCATCAACTCGGCATACGGCCGATCCTCGGACGGCTGAAATGCATTTTCTTGAAAATACTTATTATTTTCCGTAAAATCAAAGGAAAAGGTATTCAGCTGCTTTCCCTGCTTTTTCAGCTCCTGCGCACAAATCGATGTCACCAGACTGGAATCCACACCGCCGGATAGAAACGTACTAATCGGAATGTCTGAAAGCATCTGGGAGCGTACCGCATCCTCCAACAGCCAGCTCGTGTGCGCAATGGTCTGCTCCATCGTTTCTTCATGTGGCTTTGCTTCCAACACCCAGTATTTTTCCTGCCATTCTCCCGCCGGAGAATGGATAAGCATCCCACCGGCAGGCAATTCATGGATTCCGCGAAATACTCCCTTCCCCGGCGTTTTCGCCGGCCCCAGAGCAAAAATCTCGCAAAGTCCCTCTCTGTCTACCTCTGCCGAAAATCCCGGAACACACAATATTCCTTTCAGCTCCGAAGCAAACAAGAACATCCCATTCCAATTTGCATAAAACAACGGCTTTACGCCCAACCTATCGCGTACCAAAAGCAGCTGCTGCTTCTCCTTCTCCCAGATGGCAAAGGCAAAAATACCATTCATCTTGGTAAAGAAGGCACTTCCTTCCTCAATATATCCCTTCAAAACCACCTCCGTATCGCTGGTGGTTTCAAACACAACGCCTTGTTCCTTAAGCTCCCGTCGCAAGGCAGGCATATTGTAGGTTTCACCATTATATGCAATGCAATATTCTCTTCCTTCCTTCCACGCACGCATTGGCTGCCGGCCTCTTTCCAAATCCAGAATCGACAATCTCGTATGAGCCAGACCGCAGCCCTCTGACAAATAGATTCCTTCTTCATCCGGCCCCCGGTGCTTCTGGGTCTGATTCATTTTCCTCAATACTGCACTCCAGCGTTCCTTCT
Organism: Lachnospiraceae bacterium; assembly: GCA_017462755.1. Taxonomy (GTDB): domain Bacteria; phylum Bacillota; class Clostridia; order Lachnospirales; family Lachnospiraceae; genus RGIG4057. The sequence continues at coordinate 1,326 of JAFTQM010000016.1, forward strand.
CTTCCTCCAGTCTTATCCCCGGAACCAAAAAACCAGCAATACTACACATTACCTGCCTCCTATTCTCTCTATCATCCTCAGATTTCTATCTTCCCTGCGCTAATACCGGCTGCAGCTGTTTTCCCTCCAACGCCGTTTCCACACTCGGTAACAGCAGCTCTGTGTGCGCTACCAGCGAATTCGGCTTTTTGACCGGATCATCCTGCGAAAACGGTACAAAGTAAATATGCTTTGCATTCAACAGCAAGCCAATATTTTTCATATTCATTCCCAACGCATCATTGCTGGCAATGCACAAAACCACCGGACGTTCGTTCCGCAGATGTGCCTTTGCCGCCATCAGCACCGCTCCATCCGTAATTCCGTTTGCCAGCTTTGCTAGCGTATTTCCGGTACAAGGCATGATTACCAGCACATCAAACATCGCCGTCGGACCAATCCGCTCCGACTCAAGAATGGTTTGAAACGGCTTCTTTCCCGTAATTTCCTCTGCTCGTTTCAAAAAATCCTCCGCCTTGCCGAATCGACTGTCCATACCGGCTGCTGCCGCAGAAAAAATCGTCTGCACCTCTGCTCCTGCCTCCACCAGCTTCTGTATCTGAAGGAAAATTTTCTGATAAGTACAAAAGGAGCCGGTTACGGCTACCCCAATCCTTTTTCCTTCCAGCCTCATATTCTCTCCATTTCTGCCGGTTTACGACCGGCACAAAATCTTCTAATTCTCAACCATTTTCCATCAATACCTGCTCTACAAGCTCAAGCATTCCCCGCGCACAGCAAAGGGGAGCATATTTCCCCGGCAGTCCCGGACATCGTTTCACCTGAAGTCCGCTTTCTTGTATCGCATCCATATCAAAGCCGCCGGCTCCGGACGCAATTTCAAGCAATCTGCTATCCTTTCTGAGCTGTTTTATGCATTCCTTTCCGAACACACCTGCCGGAACGGTATTAATCACAAAATCAAATTCCTGTAAGAGCTTCTCGACATATTCGAAATAGCATACCTTCAAGCCAGCCTCTGCCGCCTCCCTTGCACTTTCTATCCTTCGAACACAGACTGTAACCTCCGCACCGTTTGCCTGCAGCTGCTTTGCAATCGCCTTGCCGCAGCTTCCATAACCGCTGACCAACACAGAGTTGCCGGCCAGCCCTCCCACCGCACACAAAAGCATCTCAGCCAATGTTCCTTCTGCCGTCAGGCGCGCATTCAGCTCCTGATATCTCGTATCGCGCAAAAAATCAGTCCACACTGCACCTGCATTCTTTGCCCTTGTTATCCACGATGACGGGATGCCGCCTGCAAAAAAATACCTACCTTCCTTGCTCAACCGCAAAAAACGTTCTGCCGTTTCTTCAGCCGTCGTTCCCGGCAAGGCATAACGAAACAACGGTGTCGCACCAATTAGGACATCCACCTGCTCTGCCAGTGCCTCAAAGCTTTCCGCACCATGGAGCTTTGCAAGCCTCCCCTGTGCTTCCTCTATTCTATTTTCCCAAAGCGAATCCTTTGCCGCATCCAAATCCCATATCCATACCTCGCAGTCCTTCGCACTCAAGAGTCCCGCCAGATATGCATTTCGGACATCACCACCACAAATGCCGATTTTTTTCATTTTCTACCTACCATTGCTTCTGATAGTTCAAATATATGAAACTTTGCCAAAAAGGTTACAAAAAAAGGACATCGTTGCGATATCCTTTTTTATGCTTTCACAGCCTTATTATTCTATTATTGCCGAAAATGGTTCTTGCGGTCATCCGCCTCCAGCTCCTGATACAAATCCTCGTCGGTCTGTCTTGCCAACTGATACAAATCCTCGGCATATTCTTCCCAACGTGCCGCAACCTTCGCTGCTTCGCTCAATGCCTCCTTAAGGCTGAGTACCTTGTCGATAAACTCTTCTCTCTCCAAATGCTGCATCCAAAGCACAAATTCACTGCCGCCAATCCGATAAATAATCTCTCCCGGCATAATTCGGTCCAGCTGTGCCGCAAAACGCTTCAGCATCTGATTGCCGGCTTCATGTCCCTGCGCCTCGTTGGTTTTACGCAAATTCTTCATATGTACCAGAACAATACCGGTATTTTTGCGTTCTTCTTCCGCAGCATCCCGCATATCCTTCCAAAACTTTGCCCGATTGTATAATCCGGTCAGGGTATCATAATAGGTCAGCTCGAAATTTCTCTTGCGTTCAAAGACACGGCAAACATTCATGCTCAGCATACAATACAGCGAATCTACAAACTCTGCCAGCCCCGGTACCTCTTTCTTTACGTTATTATATATGACAAACTGCAACAGCTGCTCCTTATAGTAAATCGGAATCATAATCAGATTCTCAATATGGTATGCAGCAAACCGGCTACGCAAGGTCTCCGTAACAAAATCAGGCTGTCGCGTATCCAAAATTATCAGATACTCTTCTCCATCAAAAAAGGAGTCCCACAAATCCAAATATAATTTACCAAACTCCTCCTTCGGTATCTCAGGAATATGAAGCTCTCCATTGCTCCATTGAAACGAATTGCAAATCACGTCATCCTTCAGCCAAAAGCAGCAGGACTGCTCTGCCTGTAAATATTGTCCCGTCAATGCAGTGACCTGTTGAATGGCTGACATAAAGCTATCCGAATCATACAAGGTTCTCAAGCATTGTGACAAAAGCGTCAAGCCCTTCTCTTCCCTACTCTGCTCCGTTCGCAGCTGCTCGTCCGGCACACGCTCTTCTTCGAACCGATTTCTGCTTCTCAATACATTTCCAATTACTTCTCCAACATTCATATTCGCATAAACCCCACATTATCTGCTCGTAAATTATGAACTGCCTTTCGTAACCTCTTGGTCAATATCCTCTCAGCTTGTCCGTTCCGTCATCCGTTGTTTTCTGAATGGAACGAATCTGCACGTAGTATCCTGCTGTTTCACTGATTTTTACATAAACGCGGTCGCCTACCTTCTTGCCCAAAATTGCCTTGCCAATCGGCGACTCAATGCTGATGGAACCATTCAATGTATTTCCTCTTACGGTTGTTACTACACGATAGGTTTCCACCTCATCGTCCTCTTCAAAATAAATCTCTACCGTATTGTATAAGCCGATTTCATCCTCTGCCGAAGTATCCTCTACAATCTGCGCCGTTTTTATCATACGCTCCAGATACCGGATGCGGCTTTCATTTTTATTCTTATCTCTCTTGGCCGCATAATATTCGAAATTCTCGCTCAAATCGCCCTGCGCACGCGCTTCCTTGACTGCCTCTAACGCCTCCTTGCGCACAACCAATTTGCGATGCTCGATTTCCTCCTCCATCTTACGAATATCGCCTCGTGTCAATTTGTTATGCATTCCCTCACTCCTGTTTCATTTCACCTGCTGCCCCCATTGCAGCACATTCATTTCTACTCTTATTTTATCTCTTTCCGCCCAGAAATGCAATCGTGAGTTTTTCACACTCCCCTTTTATTTTCCCATGTTTCTGCCATAAACCGCTATCAAAACCTTCAAAGACAATCTCTGCATATGCCTGTCATCCTTTCCATGTTGATTTTAAGGTAACTTACAGCTTTTTTTCATACAGTTTCCAATTTTTCCCGTACATCTGTGTTTCTCCGGCAAAATCGAATGCCAGCTTCGCATAGGATGTCAGTGCGGCAGGATTGGTCGGACTCACCAGATAATGCACTGCATCATAACCGCGCGATTTTAGCACCTGCATCACTGACTGAATCATTCGCCTTGCCAGGCCATGATTCTGCTCCTGTGCGCGCACTGCCAGTCTCGCCAGCTCACCTGCCTTTCGAAAGCTCGGATTCCAATTTGAAAGTACGGCGACCTTCGGATCATCGTCTATCGCAATGGTCGCAATAATTTCGTTTTTCGAATTTTTCATACAAAACAAATTATTGTGACTGACATCATAATCGAAGTTCTCCTCTGCCGGATATTCCTCACTCCAAGTACAGCCCTCTGTCCCTATCATTGCCCGGTACAATGCCATAATTTCTTCCTTGTCCTCCGGCATCGCCTCCAAAAAGCGTTCTCCACTGCACACCTCGATAGTCTCTCCTTCCTGCAACGGCTCGAACAGCTGTATTCGTCTAATCTCCTGCTCCGTGCAATACCCACGCAGCAGCCCTTTGCTTTGCCGGTCTGTCTTCTCTTTTGGGCAACCTGTCTGCCGTATCGCATTGTTTTGTCGTACCTGCATCAAAAAACGCCCCACCAGTCCGGTATCTCCCCAAAAATGCATCGGAAACACCTTGACTACCGGCACAGTTTTCAAAAAATAATCATAACCAAGCCAGAAATAATCCCCCTGCTTCGGGTCTATCGGCAAAAATGCCACATCGATTTCCACTTCTGACAATGTATCGATTTCCCGCTTATAATTTGCTGCCATATTGTTATTATACTGCTTTTCCTCTCCGTCCCAATGCCACCAGTTCAAATCTCCGGCATGAAAAATCGTCGCCTCCTGTTGTTTTACCAAATAGGCAACTCCCGCATCCGTCGAACGCAGCGTCCGTATCTGCAAGGTCACATCCCCCATCGCGATTGCATACTCCTGCCGTGCCTTCAAGCGATAAATCCACGAACGATGCATTGCTATGCATCCCTCTTCCTTGAGTCTGGTGCATTGCTCCTTATCTAACACCGGTACCTTGCCCGGATTGGCTTTCACATCCGGCGGCAGAACAAAACAAACCGAGGCATACTGCTCTGCCAATGAAAAAATCCACGGATTGTAATGATCCTGATGTCCGTGACTGACAAACACAAACACCGGCTTATCTGCCAGCTGCGGCAATTTTCCCGTATAATAATCAAACAGACAATAACAATTTTTCATTTCTACCAGATAACCGCTGTGTCCGATATATGTAATCTTCATCGTTGCCTCAAGCTCCCTCTTATCCATTGCTCGCACAGCTTTTATAGGCGTTCATCTACGCCTACATCTGCTTCCGTACAATTTTATATTCATCGTCCAGCTGATAATACGGGCAGGCATGCACCGTTCCTCGCAGAAAGCTGCTCATCTCATCCTCGTCCAAATCCACATCACATACATAATATTCATAATACTCATCATACGCATAATTCGCACAGGTATCACAGTTGGTCGCCTGCTGCTTTTTCTTTTCCATCGTAGGTCTCCATTTCTAAATTCTTCTTTTACTTATCATAACACAATTTTTAAAAAAAGTATATGAAATCCAAGATTGAGTTTTTTTCTTGCACTTTCCGAGAACAGGTATTATAATAATACTATGCTGTTTCACAGCATTTCTATTTTTCTCATTATTTTCTTTTATTCTATGGTATAGCGGATATACTGTAACTATTTTCCAAAGTTCCGCTTTCGCAGGTCGTGCACCATGATACCTATGCACATCAATTACTTTCACTTAATTAAATTTCATACCAAAGGAGGATTCATGACCAATCAAATCACTTTTTCTAACACTATTGTTCCAAATTATAGCAAAGCAACCGGCAAGGTTCAATATCGCATGGCAAATGACTATCTTTTCCGGGCAGTATTTCAAACCAACCAAAAAGCTCTGACCGGTCTACTCTGTTCTCTGCTTCATTTAAAACCGGAAGAAATTCAAGAAACGACCATACGAAATCCAATTGAACTCGGAGAAACTCTGGATGACAAGACGATTGTACTGGATATTTCAATTCTTCTAAATCAGAACCGCATTATTAATTTAGAAATGCAAATCATAAACGAGGGCAACTGGCCGGAACGCTCTCTTACATATCTTTGTCGCACCTTTGACAACCTAACCCGCGGTCAAAGCTACATTGAAACCATGCCGGTCATCCAAATCTGTTTTCTTGATTTTGATCTCTTTCCGGAACAACCGGAATTCTACGCTACTTACCGGCTTCTAAACGTAAAAAATCACCATCTTTATAGTGACAAACTCTCCCTCAGTGTGATAAACTTAAATCAGACAGAACTAGCCACCGAAGAGGACCGGGCAAATCACATTGATGAATGGGCAGCCCTCTTTCGCACCACGGAATGGGAGGAGATTAAGATGCTTGCACAAAAAAACGAATACATCCAAGAAGCCACCAGTACCATGTATATGTTAACTGAAGAAGAAAAAATTCGTCAACAATGTGAAGCCAGAGAAGAATACTATCGGCTACAGCGCTATCACAAGCACATGGAGGATCGTGCAAAACACTTAGAAGTACATTGTGACCAGCTTGAGGCACAACGCGACCAGCTTGAAGTACAACTTGACCAACTTGAGGCACAACGCGACCAATTAAATGAGCAACTGAGCCAAGCAAACGTAAAAATTACATCCATCGAATCTGATAACGCTGCTCTTCTCGCTGAAGTAGCTTCACTCCGTGAACAATTAAAGCTTCTCAAAAAATAAGCTATTACAATAACCAAAGCACTTGGAGTAAAAATATCCAAGTGCTCTGGTTTATTTGCTCATTTATTGATAATACTGCGCCTGCGCATTCCACATCTCATAATATACGCTGTTTTTATCTGCTACCAGTTCCTCGTGCGTACCGCACTGCACCAGAGTTCCGTGGTCAAATACAGCAATCTTTTCACAGAAGCGGCAGGAGGATAAACGGTGTGAAATATAAATCGCCGTCTTATCCCGGATAATCCGGTCAAAATTCGTATAAATCTCATACTCTGCAATCGGGTCCAGCGCTGCCGTCGGCTCATCCAACAGTACAAACGGCGCATCCTTGTATACCGACCGTGCAATCGCAATCTTTTGCGCTTCACCACCGGAAATCTCTACACCCGAATCATCGTAATCCTTGTTCAAATAGGTTTGGATGCCATCCGAAAGATTGTCTAACCGTTCTCCAAAACCGGCATCACAAAGGCACTGCTGTACCTTCTTTGCATCATACTCTGTATCCGTTGCCACATTTTCCGCAAGCAGAAACGGCAACAGCTGATAATCCTGAAATACCACCGAAAAAAGCTGACTGTATTCAACCTGCTTAAACTTACGGATATCAACTCCGTTTAATAAAATCTCGCCCTCCTCCGGGTCATACAGACGGCAGAGTAGCTTTATCATTGTCGTCTTACCGGAACCGTTTCTTCCGACGATTGCCAGCTTCTCTCCGATATTCAGCTTGATGGAAAAATTCTTTAATGCGTACTGCTCACTGCCCGGATAACGGAAGGATACATTGCGAAATTCTATCTGGTACTGATTGTCACTGCGTTTTTCGAGCGGCAGCTTGCCCTTGTACATTTCATCCTCAATCTCCAAAAACTGCAGCGTACTGACATGTCTTCTCGCTGTCATCGCAAAATTAGTCATTGCACCACAAAGATTTACCAGCTCTGACATCAGCTTGTGCAGCGTCCCTGCAAATCGCAGTACATTACCTGCTGTAATTCCGCCTGCTAACGCAATCATTACAACCATCAAATATGCCGCACCCTCGACCACTCCATAGAGCATACCGCTGATACCCGCTTCGCCTGCGAAGCCGATTGCACCTTCCCACTGCTGTTTCCGAAACTTTTTGTGATAAAGAACATCCGTTGACCAACGCTTCAGCATATCATAGCCGCCGTAAATACGGATATCCTTTCCATTTTTATAGTTAAAACCTCCTCCCTGCGCTAACGGCCAGCAATGACAGAATAATTCCTCCTTATCCTCTTCCTTTAAATCATATTCCATATATCTTTCGCTCATTTTTCGAAAATGTACACGAACCTTTAATGCTACAACAGCCAGCAAAATTAGTAATACCAATACCAACAATACATCACGATTGCCGCCATCAAACAGCTGTACTAAAATCGGCAGACCGACAAATGTCGACATCACAATATTGATACAAGTATACAAAATTCCATTAAACTGCCAGAATACACTGTTTAAGCCTGCTCCCCAATTCATATCCCGCTGAATTCGATCCCGCAGCTTTGCCACCTCCGGACTATCCACCCGGGAATAGTCCATCGTCAATATCTTTAACTCCACCGCAGAGCTGTAACGATAATACATATCGTCTCTGCGTACCTCCATCCGGTTCCAGATGGTGCTTGCAATACAGCTAAGCACAAAGCTTGCGCCCAATGCTACAGCAATCACAATCAACATCTGACGGAGCGAAGTACCACCCACGATTCCATCCAATACATAAGCCGACAAATACAAGCCGATATACGGAATTATAACATTAATCAAGTGCACAATGCTTGTCAAGAAAAAATAATACTTATCCATCTCTGCCACGACCTGCAGGATTCGCTTCATATTCTTCAAATGCTCCCTAAGCGGAAGTTTACTAGTTAAATTATTTTCCACACTAATCCTCTCCCTCCGTCTGATAATAGCTGCTCTGAACCTCGTACATCCTCGCATACTCGCCGCCCTGCTTCATCAGCTCCTCATGCGTTCCGGACTCTTTGATTTCACCATTACAAAGTAAGAAAATACGGTCCGAAAATCTGGTGCTTGCCAGTCGGTGCGAAATAAACAAGGCTGTTTTCCCCTCCGTATGCCGATTATAGCTTTCATATACCTCACTCTCCGCAATCGCATCCAGCGCAGCCGTCGGCTCATCCAGAATCAGAATCGGTGCATCCTTATACAAAGCTCTGGCAAGTAAAAATTTCTGCTGCTCTCCACCGGATAAATTGATACCCTTTTCCATCATTTCTCTCGTCATATAAGTACGGATTCCAATTTCACGCTCGCGAAATACCTGACCGAGACCTGCCCGCTCGATTGCCGCCAGCGCCCGCTTCTCATCTACCCGCTCAATACGGTCCAACGCCAGATTTTCACCTACCGTAAACGGCAGAATCAGCTGCTCCTGAAATACAACCGAAAATAGCTGATATAACTCCTGCTTCGGCAATTCTCTGCTGTCAATTCCTCCTATCAGGATGCGCCCTTCATCCGGAGTATACATACCACACAACAGCTTTACCAGTGTCGTCTTACCGGCACCATTTATACCGACCAGTGCCACCTTTTCTCCTGCCCTGATTGTAAAAGATAAATTCTTAAATATTTGTTTCCCTTTTCCTTCGGCTGCCTGCGTAACAGCCTCTTCTTTTTCCGGCTGTTCCTCTGCCATCTCTTCTACCGCGTTTTCTTCTTCTGTTTTCTCTTCCTCATCCGCTTCCTTATACATAAAGCTTACATTCTCAAAACGGATTTCAAGCGGAGCCGTCAACTCATCAATATGTCTGCTTCCTGCTTCCCGGTTCTCTTCCGGCAGCTCCAGATACCCCCTTAAGTAGTCTGTGGAATTCGCTGCATAACGCAGTTCAGCAAAACCGGACATAATCGCACTGACAAAACCGGAAAATCCGGCTAAAGCACCAAAATAAACAACAAACTCACCTGCATCCAATCTTCCTTCCGTTGCCTGATACAGCAAAAAGCCGTAGGCACCGAAATCTCTCAGCAGACTCAACACAAAACCCAGCTTTTCATAAAGCGAGCGCTTTTTCCTTGATTTCCGGTTGACTGCACGCATTTCTCCTAATGCAACATCACGCAGCTCTATCAGCCAGTGATTCATGCCGAAAATCCGCACATCCTTTGCCGCCTTCGCATTTCCCATTTCCGAACGCACACACCAATAATGCTTATTTGCCATTGCACTTTCTTCGCGCAGACTCTCCTCATATTTCATCTGACGAATACTAAGTAGATAATTCAGCAATGCCAGCACTACAACTGCTACCAGAAGTCCGATATTCAAGGTTCCGATAACCGTAGAATACAATGCAAAGCATAAAATATTCGTAACAATAGAAATCGTCCCTGTTACCATCCGGCTGCTTGCGGACCAGTCACCCGCCGTCAGTGAATTGCATGCCTTCCAGTACAGCTTTTTCATCTCTCCCATTTCCATCTGTTCATATGGAATCCGCAAGCTTTTCAAAAACACCATTCCAAGCAGATTGGTTCTCTGGTTATTGTACAAATGATATTTTCCATCGCTGACTACACCTTTTACCCCGTAGGCTACCATCATTAACAGCGTGAAAATCAATAGCTCCTTTGCTGCACTTCCCCGCTCCGCTTCTGCTGTCACCAAATCCACCACCAGCTTCGGTAAATAGATTCCGAACAACGGCACCACTGCTCCCAACAATATCTCAA
>JAFTQM010000017.1 GCA_017462755.1 Lachnospiraceae bacterium
CCAGTGGTTTGATGCCACGGATGGGGCTTATTAAAGTACCACTATTCTTAAAGTTGCCCTTTCAGATTACTTCAAAAAATAGCAGATTAGTGCTTGGGATGGTATTATTCATTTTTGAATTGCATTTTGCGGAAACTCAAGAAGGATGTTATGATTCTTATTTTGATTGCAGCTGCCGTTATTTCGTTTGTCATTGCCTGCATGGAAGGCAATCCGAAGGAATTCTTTGAACCGGCACTGATTTTACTGATTGTCATCATGAATGCCATCATGGGCGTAATGCAGGAAAGCAAAGCCGAGAAAGCACTGGACGCTCTCAAAAATCTTTCCGCACCGCACGCCCGCGTTCTCCGTAACGGAACGGAAGCAGTCATTGATGCAGCTCTGCTGGTACCGGGAGATATCATCCGCTTAGAGGCAGGCGACTTTATTCCTGCCGATGCAAGACTGGTAAAAAGCGTGACCTTAAAAGCAGAAGAATCCGCCCTAACCGGCGAATCCGTTCCTTCCGAAAAGGACGCTTCCGCACTGATTGCTGCCGATGCTCCGTTAGGCGACCGCAGCAACATGGTCTTTTCCGGTTGCAGCGTTACCTACGGAACCGCTACCGCAATTGTTACCGCTACCGGTATGAATACTGAAATGGGTAAGATTGCAAACCTTTTGGACAATGAAGAAAATGCTCAGACCCCACTCCAGCAAAAGCTGGCACAGCTCGGCAAATACCTTGGCGTTCTCGCTCTTGCAGCCTGTGCCATCATCTTTGTCGTAGGTCTGTCTAACGGCATCCCTGCCATGGAAATCTTTATGACTGCGGTTTCTCTTGCCGTTTCTGCGATTCCGGAGGGTCTGCCTGCCATCGTTACCATCGTCCTTTCCATCGGCGTACAGCGTATGGTAAGCAAAAATGCGATTATCCGCCGACTTCCTGCTGTCGAAACACTTGGTAGTGCTTCCGTTATCTGTTCTGACAAAACCGGAACCCTGACCCAAAACCGCATGACGCTGGTCAAGGCTTATCTGGACGGTCAGAATACCACCGAAGCAATCAATGACCAAAATACACCGGAGGTAAAACGCCTCCTTAAATATGCCACCCTCTGCTGTGACGGCTCTGTCGTTTTCCACGGCAATGAGGAACAGCACATCGGTGACCCGACCGAAACTGCCATCGTGCTTGCCGCACACAAAAACGGATTAGAAAAAGAAGCTTTAAATCAAGCATACCCACGACTTGCCGAGCTTCCGTTCGATTCCGACCGTAAGCTTATGACCACCGTACACAACCTTGACGGCAAGCTGACCGTCATTGTAAAGGGTGCCTTTGATGTCATGGCTGCCCGCTGCGTCTCCGGCGATATCGCGGCCGCACAGAAAATCAACGAAGAAATGAGTTCGAACGCATTGCGCGTACTTGCCATTGCTTATAAAGAGCTTACAAAGCTGCCGGAACAGATTACTTCGGCAGAGTTAGAAAAAGACCTTACCCTTATGGGTATGGTCGGTATGATTGACCCTCCTCGTCCGGAGGCAAAGGTCGCAGTAGCCACCTGCCGCAAAGCAGGTATCAAGCCGGTCATGATTACCGGTGACCATGTCGTAACCGCTTCGGCGATTGCTCGTGAGCTTGGCATTCTTGAGCCAAAGGACAAAGCGATTACCGGTGCCGAGCTGGATGCTCTTACCGATTCCGAGCTGGATGCTCAGATTGAAAACATTGCAGTCTATGCCCGCGTATCTCCGGAAAATAAAATCCGCATTGTAAAGGCATGGCAGCGCAAAGGACAAGTGGTTTCCATGACCGGTGACGGCGTCAACGATGCTCCTGCCTTAAAGGCTGCGGACATCGGCTGTGCTATGGGTATTACCGGTACCGACGTAGCCAAGGGCGCTGCGGACATGACTCTGACCGACGACAATTTCTCCACCATCGTCGATGCCGTTCGCGAGGGCAGAGGTATCTACGCCAATATCAAGAAGGTTGTCGGCTTCCTGCTTGGCACCAATATCGGCGAAGTCATTGCCGTATTCGCAGCAATGCTGCTTTGGCACAAATCGCCTCTGCTGTCGATGCAGCTTCTGTGGATTAATCTGGTTACCGATAGTCTGCCTGCCGTAGCACTCGGTATGGAAGCCGTCGAGCCGGATATCATGGAGCGCAAACCAAAGCCAAAGCACGAAGGTCTCTTCGCACACGGCTTCGGCTTCCGTATCATTCTTCAGGGTATTATGTTCGGCATTCTGGCTCTCTTTGCTTTCCGCCTTGGCGAAAGCAGCACCGGAAGCGATGCCGGCGGTCAGACCATGGCATTCATGGTATTGGCTCTTTCTCAGGTCGTGCAGGCATTCAATATGCGCTCGGAGCATTCCCTGTTTAAAACCGGAATCTTTGGCAATCACAAGCTGAACTGGGCTGCGTTGATATCCATTCTGCTCGTCTGCGTGGTACTGTTTACACCTCTTTCGGCTGCGTTCGGACTGATTCGTTTATCTGCCGAATTGTACCTGAAGGCACTCGGACTCTGCTTGGTTCCGATTGTCGTAATGGAATTATTAAAACTGCTTGGTTTAACGAAGCACCACAAATAAATAACGAACTGCCGCTATAAGCTTTTCGCGATGAGTGTAAACTCTCCCGGAAGCTTCGGCATATCCCAGGCCGGATGCTCATCAAACTGCTTTATTGCAAATCCATTCTTTATTACTGCGTTCATGATTTCGCTGAGATTGTATTTCCTATAACTGCACTTTGGCATCCGGTCTCTTATTGTGGCATCGTAAAATCTTGCATGTGCCATCTCTCCTTCAAACACCTCAGTCGAAAAGTAGCTCATCCTTGGCTGCTCCAAATGCAACGCATCCATAATCTTGGTAAGCGGATGAAAATCACTGCAAATCATCCTCCCGCCCGGCTTCAAGAGAAAATGCATCCTCTCCATAAACTGATCAATATCATGAAAATAATGCAGAATTCCTCCTTCCATAAATACCACATCAAAATATCCGGCATAGTCCTCTGAGGTAATCTCCAAGACATCACACACCTCGTAAGTAATCCGTACCCCTGCTGCCTCTGCCAGCTCCAATGCATACCGCTCGTTGTCCTTCGAAATATCAAACACGGTTACTTCTGCGCCAAGCACTGCCAGCGGTACTGCCTTCTTTCCGCAGGAACCACAAATATTAGCCACTCTGACCCCCTCATATTTCTCAAAATAAGCCGCATACTTTCTTAACTGCTTCACCGGATTTTCTAAAATTTCCCGCGCTCTGTCCTGCGGTGCTCCCACCTCTTTTAACCAGAAGTCATAAGCATTGTACTCCCAAGCCTGCTTGTTTTTCATCGTGTAATCTTCCATGTATTTCCTCCTCTCCTTCTTGTTTCGATGTTTCCACTATTCCTTCTGTAGATTAGTATAAGCCACTTTCCCTGTACTTTCAACCGAGAATTCCCCTCAATTCTTGCTTGCTCAAATCTTGCCTTTCAAAGAGCGATATGATATGATGATGAAAGCTTCTTTCTGCGGTACTTTTCCGCAGTACAACTTGGTATTATGGAGGACTTTCTATGAACTATCGCTTGGACAAATACGGCAACCAAATATCCATCCTAGGCTTTGGTTGTATGCGTTTTCAGAAAAATAAAGGTAAAATCATTATGGAGGAAGCGGAAAAGCAAATCCTCACCGCATTTCACGGCGGAGTTAATTACTACGATACTGCATATGTTTATCCCGGCAGCGAAGCCGCTTTGGGTGAAATCTTAGAAAAGAACGGCATCCGTGAGCAGGTGCATATCGCCACCAAGCTTCCGCATTATCTGATTAAAAACGAAAACAGCATGGAAAACTTCTTCACCGAAGAATTAAAGCGTTTACGGACGGACTACATCGACTATTATCTAATGCATATGCTGAGCGATATTGAAACCTGGAATCGCCTGAAGGCACTCGGCATCGTAGAATGGCTCGAAGAAAAGAAAAAAAGTGGTGCCATCCGTCAGGTCGGCTTTTCCTACCATGGCAACTCCGATATGTTCTGCCAGCTGGTAGATGCTTATGATTGGGATTTTTGTCAGATTCAATACAACTACATGGACGAGCACTCTCAGGCAGGCAGAAAGGGTCTCAATTATGCCCACGCCAAGGGACTTCCGATTATTATCATGGAGCCTCTGCGCGGCGGCAAGCTGGTCAATCTGCTCCCGGATGATGCGAAGCGCATTTTTGCTGATTACAAAATCAAGCACACCCCGGCACAATGGGCATTCCGCTGGCTTTGGAACCAGCCGGAGGTTACCTGCGTCCTGTCCGGCATGAACACCGACGAAATGGTACGAGACAATTTAGAAACTGCTTCAACCGTATCGGTCGGCGAACTCGGACCGGAGGAAGAAGCCATGCTTCAAAACGTTGTAAAGGCAATCAATTCCAAAATGAAGGTGGGCTGTACCGGCTGCGGCTACTGTATGCCTTGTCCGAAAAACGTAGACATTCCGGGTACTTTCTCTGCTTATAACCGCCGTTATGCCGAGGGCAAGCGTGCCGGTGCCTTTGATTATATGATGTGTACTGCACTCCGCAAAAACCCGACCTCAGCCTCCAACTGCGTCGAATGCGGTAAATGCGAGCAGCACTGTCCGCAGCACATCGAAATCCGCAAGCATCTCAAGGATGCACGCAAGGAATTAGAAACCCCGATGTACAAAATCATCCGCAAGGTAGTCAAGCTACTGAAAGCATTTTAATATTCTCCGGTTCACAAAAGGAGTGGCACACGCCAGATGCTCTACGATAAGAGTATCTATCGAATGTCACTCCTCTTTTATCGACTTTTCGCCTTCTACTATTTTTCAACCGAATCGCTAATCTCTACAAACTGCAGCTTTTCCCGGTCATATCCCCAATGTGGCGCATGAAACCGACGGTTCAGCAGCTGCGTATATTCTTCGATTAACGGAACCAATCTTTCCTTCCCAAAATACAGCTGAAGATTTCTCAGGATATACTCAAACCACCACTTTCTGGTATCATGCTTGGTATGATAAATATACCTCTCGTTCTTTACCCACGCCAGCTTTCCGGGTCTTGTATTTTTATCATCCAAATAATACATCCATTTTTCCTGTTCCTTGTCTCTCTGCCGCAATTCCAGTCGAATTCCTACATCACGCAATATCTTTTTCATCAAATAAAAAAGCATCTCCTCCTCGGACTCTGTCTTACATGCCAAATCAATTTCCCCGCGGTCACCAATATTGATATAGTAGTAGCCTTCCCCGCTACAATAGCCCGCATAGCTTTGATAATAAACCGCTTCCGCAATATGCTTTTCTATCAATTCGGTAAATTCTTCCGGAATAATACCTTTACAATAAACTCTTATTCTTGCTTTTATTTCGTCCCATATCTTCTGCTCCTCAGAAAGCATCTTATGTCTTTGCAGCTCTTCTTTCGTCAATTCCACTCACCTCACGTTATTAGTCATTTTCAATACATTCAAAACAGATACATAAAACTCTCAAAAAACGGATACCTTAGCTATTGACAATGACAATAGCTAATACCATAATGAAATTGTCCATCAATCTTTTATAAACACAAATTCCCCTTATCATCGGAGTAAAATAATGATTTCATTTAAGCCCATTACCTTAGAAGACAAAAAAATCTATGAACGCTACCTGCTGGATGGCACCGAGCATAGCTGCGAATATTCCTTTGCCAATTTATATCTTTGGGGACGCCAAAACATTGCCCTTCTGCATGACCACATCGTTTTGTTCTCCCAGTTTAATCGCCGCACGGTCTATCCTTATCCCCTTGGAACCGGCGACAAAAAGCCCGTTCTGGATGCCATTATCGCAGATGCCAAGGCCAGGGGCATTCCTTGCCGGATTACCGGGATGCGCTCTGCTGCCAGACAAACATTGGATGAGCTTTATCCCGACAGATTTCGTTTCCACTGCGACCGTGATGCCTACGATTATATTTACGACATCAACGATTTAGCTGATTTGAAAGGCAGAAAATATCATCGTAAGCGCAATCACTACAAACGCTTCTGCGATACTTTTCCGGACTACACGACCGAGCCCTTGAACGAAACCAATCTCACTCTTGCCGTAAATATGATAGATGACTGGTATCGTTTCAAGCTGCAACAAAATCCCGAAGGTGACTACCACATGGAACAGGTCGCTCTTCACAAAGCATTACGTGATTTTGATGCACTTGGCATGGAAGGTATTGTTCTTCGAAACGGCAGTCATATCCTGGCTGTCACGCTGGGCAGCCGCCTGTCCGCAGATACCTTCGATGTACATTTCGAAAAGGCTCGCCCGGATGCCGATGGTGCCTACACCGCAATCAACTGCGAATTTGCCCGATATCTCCGCAATAAATATCCGCAAACCTGGTTTTTGAACCGCGAAGAGGATATGGGACTAGAGAGTCTGCGCAAAGCCAAAGAAAGCTATTATCCGCACCACATGGTAGAAAAATGCTGGGCGCATTTATTGGAGGATGAATATGAATATTGATGCACCACATCAAACACAGCTTCCGGCTCTGCGCACTCTCTGGCAGGAAGCCTTCGGCGATACCGATGCATTTCTCGATGCCTTTTTTTCTACTGCCTTCCGCACAGACCATTGCTGCTGTGTGACCTTAGGTAATCAGGTTGTCGCTGCCCTTTACTGGCTCGATTGCCAATATAACAATCAACAAATTGCCTATCTTTACGCGGTAGCAACGACAAAGGCATTCCGCCGCCAAGGCATTTGTCACAAGCTGATTGAAACCACGCACCGTCAGCTAACCAGCCAAGGCTACAAAGGCGCTCTGCTGGTACCGGCAACCGAAGAACTTTTTCACTTTTATGAACGTATGGGGTATCAGACCTGTAGCCGTGTCCGTGAATTTCGCTGTGTTGGCATGAACCAAAATCTCTCGCTTCATCGCATCAACAAAACAGAATACGCAACGCTTCGCCGCCGGCTGTTACCATCGGGTGGTGTCATCCAAGAAAACGAAACTTTGGATTTTCTGCAGACACAGACACTCTTTTATACCGGTCCCGGCTTTGTTTTCGCTGCCGGCACCGAAAATAATACCCTCTGCGTCACCGAGCTATTGGGCGATGAAACTGTCGCACCGGGAATCGTATATGCACTGGGTTATTCCGAAGGTCATTTCCGCACACCCGGTAATGATATGCCTTTTGCCATGTACTGCCCATTGGGTGAAAGCAAGCTCCCGCCACCGACATATTTCGGACTGGCACTGGATTA
>JAFTQM010000018.1 GCA_017462755.1 Lachnospiraceae bacterium
ATGTGGAAAACCGAACAAAATCGGTAATTCCGTAGAAGTACTTCTGAGATTAGAATAGCATGTGGAGACGAATGCTGCAAGTAGAAAATTGGACAGGCTTGTTGTGCAAAGTGCCAAGGAAAAGAATCGAATACACATACCAGATTCTGTACCTTGGCATTTTCGTAAAGATTAATGGTTGCTGTTATACATCTTACTTAACTCCGCCGCCAGTCGCGACAGTAGTAATAGTGCATCGGCTTTCAACACCGGATTTGCATAAAATCCGATGTCGGCCCATTTGGCGGCATCCTGTGCATGCAAAAGCGCTTCGGAGAGCTTTTGCTGTGTTTCGAAGGCAAGTGCGAGACGATATGCGCTGCGGGCGCGATAAGCAGCCTTTTCTGCAAACAGAAAATCCTCTTCGCTGAGTCCGGACAAAAAAGCAAGCAGCTCTGTGTCCTGTTCGGACTGATACAAATCACGTATATATTGCAAATCGTTTTGCGGAAGCAACTGCGTGGGCTCTGACAAAGGCTCAGGTGCAGCTTCCTCGGTACCGGCGAGCAGCTCGGCAAGCGGCAGCTCGAGTACCTGCGCCAGGTAAGCCAATGTTTTCATGGAAGGCATGGCAGTGCCGCTTTCAATTTGGCTTAGCATATTGCGGGTAATGAAGGTGCCGACGACCTCATTCTGGGTCATTTTCTTAGCTAATCTGGCTTCTTTAATTCGTTGTCCGAGAATCATGGGGTTCATAAATGCTCCATTCTGAGAATGCTTTGTTTTGCGAAAACACGGCAAAACCGATGTATTGAAAAACAAAGGTAACTCTCACTATCCAATAAAGTAAATGATATTTACCTATATCATACCATGTTTTACGAAAAAAGCAATCCATTTCTGAAAAAAAGTATCATACAACTTAAAAATTTTTCTTTCATTTCCAACAAAATTAAGAAATTTTAGAAACAGATTAAAATTAGCTTTTTTTATTGACAGTCGTTTGGAAGAATGATATGATTTAGGTAAATAAAATTTACATGAAAGGAGGATGGAGTATGAATGCATGGTGGGATGGATTGTCCGGAGTGCTTAAGGTGTTGTATCTCATTGCGATTCCATCGACCTTGGCGCTGTTGATTCAGACGGTCATGGTAATGTTCAGCTTTGGGGACGGTGTCGGAGGAGGAAATCCTTCGGATACCTCAGGACTGGATTTGCCGGATACCGATTTGGACGGTGTCGGTGCAGACGGTGCGGATTTGCTGGATACGGAGGCATTGGATGGTGTTTCTGATTTTGGAACGCTGCGACTCTTTACCCTGCAGGGAATTGTGGCATTGCTGACGACGTTTTCCTGGGTGGCGATTTGTCTGATTCGAGGCGGCATGCAGCTGGCACCGGCGATGTTCCTGTCTGCATTGTGTGGTGTGGCAATGATGTATCTGGTAGCGAAGCTGATGCAGTGGTCTGCAAAGCTGGCGGAAAACGGTACCTTCAATGTACGCAGCACGATAGGGGAAACAGCACAGGTCTATGTGATGATACCGGCATCCGGTGAGTCCGGCGGCAAGGTTACGTTAACGATGACCTCCGGTTTCGTTGAGCTGGACGCAGTGACGCAGACGGCGGATTCGATTCCGGCAGGAAGTACGGTGCGGATTGTCGATTTGCAGGGGGATGTAGTAGTCGTAGAACGCTGCTAAAGAGAAAGGGCTTACGGAAAGCATCGGGGCTTCCGGTAAGGTCTGAATGGCTCTGTAATGTATAAAAATAAGAATTTGGAGGAAGAAAGATGGATACATTAGTTACAGTATGTGTAATTGTGTTAATAGTTTTTGCGGCATTGGCAGGTATTTTATCCCGTTATCGCAAGTGTCCGTCGGATAAGGTTATGGTTATCTACGGTAAGGTAGGTACGGATAAGGACGGACAGGCACGGAGCGCGAAGTGTATTCACGGTGGTGCGGCATTCGTAGTGCCGGTGATTCAGTCGTATCAGTATCTGGATTTGACACCGATTTCGATTAATGTGGATTTGCGCAATGCATTGTCCAAGCAGAACATTCGCGTAGACGTACCTTCGAGATTTACCGTGGGTATCTCTACGGAATCCGGTATTATGCAGAATGCTGCAGAGCGTTTGCTGGGTCTGAAGCTGAACGAGATTCAGGAGCTGGCAAAGGATATTATCTTCGGTCAGTTACGTCTGGTTATCGCTACGATGGAAATCGAGGAAATCAATACCGACCGTGATAAGTTCCTGTTGGCAGTGTCCAAGAACGTAGAAATCGAGTTAAAGAAGATTGGTCTCCGTCTGATTAACGTAAACGTAACCGATATTACCGATGAGTCCGGTTATATTGAGGCTCTTGGTAAGGAAGCAGCGGCAAAGGCAATCAACGATGCAAAGAAGAACGTAGCAGAGAAGGACCGTGATGGTGAGATTGGTCAGGCTCTGGCAAGAAAGGATCAGCGTATTCAGGTAGCAGCAGCGAACGCAGCAGCTATCCAGGGTGAGAACGATGCGAAGATTGAGGTAGCTCAGTCTGAGGCGAACCGTCGTGAGAAGGAAGCGGATGCACTTCGTATTGCGACTGCTGCTGAGGCAGTACAGGCAGCGCGTGCAAAGCAGGAAGCATATGTGGCTCAGCAGGATGCAGAGCGTACCCGTGCTGAATTAGAGAAGGCAACCCAGCAGGCAGATATCATCGTTAAGGCGCAGATTCAGAAGGAAGAGGCTGAGATTGCAGCCGAGGCTGAAGCAGCCGTTATCCGTCGTAAGGCACAGGGTGAGGCTGATGCGATTTATGCAAAGATGGCAGCCGAGGCAAAGGGTGCTCAGGAGCTGTTGGAGAAGCAGGCAGAAGGTATCAAGAAGCTTGTAGAAGCAGCCGGCGGCGATTCCAACAATGCAGTGAAGCTGATGGTAGCTGATAAGTTAGAAGAACTGATGAAGATTCAGGTAGAGGCAATCAAGAACATCAAGATTGACAAGGTAACCGTATGGGACGGTGGCAGCAAGGGTGACGGAAAGACCGCGACCGCAGATTTTCTGTCCGGTATGATGAAGTCCGTACCGCCGCTCAATGAGCTGTTCCAGCAGGCAGGCATGGAGCTGCCGCAGCTGCTTGGCAAGGAGATTGAGACCGTAGAGGAGTCTTCGGAGGAATAATTTTTCGCAGTCCGATGAATTACGACAATCAGAAACTACAATAGAAACATCCACGATAGTCCGGCAGAGGCAAAGGCTTTTGCCGGATTATTGCGTTTGTCATAGCTGTGTGCTAAGGCAAAAACAGGCATTGCCGCCTTTTTTAAATTATTAGCTCCGCTAATAAGAAAAATTTGAGATAATAATTACAATAATCGTAGAAAATGTGGTATACTGTATGCAGCAGTGAGTTTTGGTGTAATGAAAATATCTGAAACTTGCAAGAAAATGACAAAAAATAAAACGACTGAAAAAAGCACACGAAAGGAGCACCTTATGGGAAGCGTAAAGAGAATTTATGTGGAAAAGAAGGCACCTTACGCAGTACATGCGAAGGAACTCAAAGCAGAGCTTAAGAGCTATCTCGGCTTGAAGGCGTTGGAAGAAGTAAGAGTATTAATCCGTTATGATATCGAGAATATCAGTGAGGATACCTATACGAAGGCATTGGGAACGATTTTTTCCGAGCCGCCGGTAGATACCCTGTATGAAGAGAGCTTTCCAAAGCAGGATGGCGATTTCGTATTTTCCGTAGAATATCTTCCGGGACAGTTCGACCAGAGAGCAGACTCCGCAGAGCAGTGTGTAAAGCTCTTAAAGGAGACCGAGGAGCCGGTAATCCGCTCGGCAACGACGTATGTATTGTCCGGTGATATTTCCGACGATGATTTTGAAAGAGTAAAGAGCTACTGTATCAATCCGGTAGATTCCCGTGAGACCGACGAGGTAAAGCCGGAAACACTGGTAACCGTATTTGATACTCCGGCAGATGTAGCGATTTTTGATGGCTTTAAGGATATGGAAGAGGGCGCATTAAAGGAGCTGTACAGCTCTCTCAATCTGGCAATGACCTTCAAGGATTTCTTACATATCCAGAATTATTTTAAGAACGAAGAGAAGCGCGACCCTTCCATGACGGAAATCCGCGTATTGGATACCTACGGGTCTGACCACTGCCGTCATACCACGTTCTTAACGGAGCTGACCGACGTACAGTTCGAGGATGGCTACTACAAGAAGCCAATCGAGGATTCCTTTAAGAAGTATCAGGCAGACCGTGCGATTTTATATAAGGGCAGAGATGACAAGTACATTTCTCTGATGGACATTGCGCTGCTTGCAATGAAGAAGCTTCGTGCAGACGGTAAGTTAGAGGATATGGAGGTTTCGGATGAAATCAATGCCTGCTCCATCGTGGTACCGGTAGAGATTGACGGTGTAACCGAGGAGTGGCTGGTGTTCTTTAAGAACGAGACCCACAACCATCCGACTGAGATTGAGCCATTCGGTGGTGCGGCTACCTGTCTTGGTGGTGCGATTCGTGATCCACTGTCCGGCCGTGGTTATGTATATCAGGCAATGCGTGTGACCGGTGCTGCTGACCCGACCGTATCGTTAAAGGATACCTTATCCGGTAAGCTGGCTCAGAGAAAGATTGTTACCGGAGCAGCAAAGGGTTACAGCTCCTACGGTAATCAGATTGGTCTGGCGACCGGTCTGGTAGATGAGGTATATCATCCAAACTATGTAGCAAAGAGAATGGAAATCGGTGCTGTTATGGGTGCCGCTCCAAGAAAGAATGTAATTCGTGAGAATTCCGACCCGGGCGATATCATCATCCTGATGGGTGGACGCACCGGACGTGACGGCTGTGGTGGTGCTACCGGTTCATCCAAGGCACATACGACTGAGTCCATCAATGTATGTGGTGCAGAGGTTCAGAAGGGTAATGCTC
>JAFTQM010000019.1 GCA_017462755.1 Lachnospiraceae bacterium
AAAATCAAGAGATATATACTTAAATCAGCTTGTTTCATTCAAAGATACTGAGCCTGTGAAAGTTGTAACTGGCATAAGACGTTGTGGGAAATCGAGTTTGCTGAAGCTAATGAGAAAGTACCTACTCGAAAACGGAATTGATCAGGATCAGATTCTTTCCATGAATTTCGAGTCAATGGAATATCGGGATATGGATGTGAAGTCATTCTACAATTACGTGAAGGAGAGAATAATCCCTGAAAAGAGAATGTATCTATTTTTTGACGATTGATACCCTAAAAAAATTCCATTGAAAGGACTAGAGATGGGAAGAAAACTTTTTACGGATAAAAAAGAAAAAATAGTAGCGGTATGTATTGCGGGCATTGATGAACATGCACAGATTGATTATATGCATGCGCTCGGTGTGTGGGCGGAAAAACGTCATTTTAAGCTGATTTTTTTCACCTCCTTTAGCAGTATCTGTATGGAAGAAAAGTATTTTGACGGAGAGATGAGTGTGTATTCGCTGATTAATTATCAGATGCTGGATGCATTGATTCTCTTTGTTGAGACAATCAAGAATGATGCAACCTGGCAGCAGATTGTGGCGGAAGCAGAGGATGCCGGAGTTCCGGTCATTACGGTGGATCATCAGATTGAAGGATGCTATAATATTCTTTTTGACTATCGTAGTGCAATGGATAAGCTGATGCAGCATGTCATCGGTGAGCATGATTTTGAGCGGATTGAGTATATCGGCGGTATACCGAACAATCCTGCATCCGAAGAGCGCTTAGAGATTTTTAAGCTTGTGATGGAGCGCAATGGAAAGACCGTCACGGCAGATCAGATACATTATGGTTATTTCTGGGCAGGGCCGACCGAAGAGGTTATGGATGAGATTTGTGCGAGACCGCGGGAGGAAATGCCGGATGCGATTATCTGCGGTAATGATGCTATGGCAATCGTCGCCTGCAGACGCTTAAAGGAAGCAGGATATCAGGTGCCGGATGATATTGCGATTACTGGTTTTGACGGTATCAGAGAGGCACTGGACCATACGCCGAGTCTGACGACTGCATCCTTGAACTACTGGGCAGTTATGGATAAGGCATTTGATATTATCGAGGAGATATCCTCAGGAAAGCAGGTGCCGGAGGAGTACAAGATAGACTTTGAGGTTATCTTTGGAGAGAGCTGTGGCTGCAAGAATGATTTTGAGCATAAGGACAGCGGTGAGATGGTACAGAATCTGTATAAGCAGATTTATAACAATCACTTTTTCTCCAATCGCATGCTTGCGATGACAGCATCTATGGCAGATAGTGTATCGTTGGATGATGCAATGGAGAAAATCAAGCCGTTTTTGGAGAGCAATGTAGCGGCAGAGAAGTGCTGGATTTGTATTACTGACCCATATATTTTGGATATTAAGGCGTT
The DNA here is from genome assembly GCA_017462755.1 of Lachnospiraceae bacterium. Lineage (GTDB taxonomy): Bacteria > Bacillota > Clostridia > Lachnospirales > Lachnospiraceae > RGIG4057. The sequence continues at coordinate 1,423 of JAFTQM010000019.1, forward strand.
AGAAGAGGGAATTAACAATACACATCTCAACGGAAGCGGTTTTACGGATCGTATTCGTTGTCTGATTTATAAGAATGGAAGAGAATACGAGCACAATATACACTTTGAACTTGAGGAAATTCTTCCGGAGATGGATAAGGTACTGGACGGTACGGAGGAGTTGCTGTTATTGCCGTTGCATTTACAGGAAAGACTCATCGGCTATCTGGTCATCAGCTTTAGACCATGGCAGAACGACTATTACCAGTTGCAGTCCTTTGTCAATTCTTTAAGTATGGTATTGGAGCGCCTGAAGTATCAGGTGGAGCAGAAGGAACTGATGGAGTCTCTGCGTGACAAATCCATGCATGATCCGTTGACCGGTATTTTGAACCGGAGAGGCTTTTTTGAGCAGTTAGAGGAGATGTATGAAGAAAGCATAAAGGAAGATAAGATGCTGAGCGTCATTTCTCTGGATATGGATGGTTTGAAAAAGATTAACGATACCTTTGGTCATGCAGTGGGAGATATTGCGATTGCGGATATGGCAGGACTTTTGGAAAAGGTTTGCGGCGAGAATATGATTTGTTCGCGAATCGGCGGAGATGAATTTACCGCAGCAGGAATTGTATCGAATGAGATATTGTCTCATTTTGAAGAGCGGATGCGGGAGGCACTGAAGCAGTGCAATGCAGCGGATAAGCCGTACAAGATTGATTGCAGTATCGGTATTTTTTCGGCGAAGCCGAAGGATGGTATTCAAATCGATGATTTCATTCGTTTTGCAGATGCAAAGATGTATGAACAGAAGGAATACCATCACAGACTTACCGGCTATACCCGATGAATAAAAAATTACTTTTTCGGAAAGGCTAGTCAGCGAAGAAATGCTCGATGACCTGTACGATGCCGTCCTCGTCGTTGCTTGCGGTGATGTAATCCGCAGCCTCGCGGACTGCCGTCTGGGCATTTGTCATAGCGACTCCTACACCGGCGTATTCAATCATAGAGATGTCGTTGTAGCCGTCGCCGCAGCAAATCATTTCTTCGCGGGTAAAATGCAGGGCGTTCAAGAGCTTTTCTAAGGAATATGCCTTGTTGATGTTTTGAGGCATCAGTTCCAGAAAAAACGGCTCGGAGCGATAGATATTCAGGCGGTTTTCGAATTGCTGCTTTAAAGCTTCCTCCACCACGGCGAGATGCTCCGGTTCACCGGTCATCAGACATTTGTTGACCGGGAAGGTAATATAATTCGGGAAATCAGGAACCTCGCGAATCGGAATCGAATTGATGCGGGCTTCTAACTCCATGTAGCGGTCAATCGAGGTTGCGGCAATGACACCGTCGCCCTCGTAGGAAATTAAGCCGACCTGATGTGTGAGGGCAGCATCATAGATGGCAGGAATCAGCTCGGTAGGAACGGTTTTCTGATAGATGATGTCGCCGGTCTGACAGTTGATAATCTGGGCGCCGTTATAGGAGAGGATATAGTTTCCGAAGCGTGCCAGCTCCAATTCCTCTGCGACCTTACGGATGCCGGGAGTTGGTCTGCCGGAAGCGATTACGACCTTAACGCCGTTTTCCTGCAATTGAAGCAGAGCGGTGCGGGTTGCCGGAGTAATTTCTTTTTTGGAATTGGTCAGGGTGCCGTCGATATCTAATACGAGTATTTTATAGTTCATAAGAATCTCCATTCGTAATGTTTTGGGAAAAGCAGAGCGATATGAGTGCTTGTCCGCAAGTATTTTAGCGGATACGACCTGATTTGTAAAGCTGAAAATAGAAAGGAAGGGAAATTTTATGTCCGTATTGCAGATTACAAAGGAAAATTTTGAACAGGAAGTAATGCAGTCCAAGGTGCCGGTGCTGTTGGATTTTTGGGCAACCTGGTGCGGACCTTGCCAGATGATGCTGCCGGTGGTGGACCAGTTGGCAGAGGAGCTAGAAGGTGTAAAGGTCGGCAAGGTGAATGTGGATGAAGAGGAGGAGCTGGCAGAGCGCTTTCACGTTATGTCAATTCCGAATTTTATCGTGATAAAGGATGGACAGGTTACTGCCAATGTGGTAGGCGGCAGAAGTAAGGAAGAACTGAAGAAGCTTTTGGGATAGGAGGTGTCCCTTTTGAAAAAAAGAGTGATAGCAGCAATTCTATTGCTTGTCCTTTGCTGCGGTCTGTTTGTGCCGGGGACGGCATCGGCGGCAGAAGGACAGGTCATTCGAGTCGGTTATATTGATGAAAAGGGCTTCATCGAGCAGAAGGAGGACGGTACCTACTACGGATATATGGTGGAGTACCTGAATAAGATTTCGGAATATACCGGCTGGGAATATGAATTTATATTCGGTACATGGGAAGGCAATTTGGAAAAGCTGGAAAAAGGCGAGCTGGATTTTGTCTTTAATGCACAGTATACAGCGGAGCGGGAAGAAAAATACTATTTTTCTTCCTATCCGATTGGCTTGGAATGCAGTTATCTATATGCCAGAATGGATGATACCGAGATTTATTTCAATGATTTTAGCTCCATGGAAGGCAAGAAGGTAGCGTTGCTGAAGGGAACCTTCCAAACCATGAAGGTGGAACAGTTTGCACAGAATATTGGTTGGGAATATGAAGCGGTATTCTGCGATAATGATGCAGAAATTCTGGAGTCGTTGAAAAGCGGAAAGGCTGATTTGCTTGCGAGCGGCAGCTTGTCGGCGCATAATGACTTGAAGAGAGTCGGTATCTTTGGAGCAGCGGAGTATTATGCTATTACCGGAAAGCGAAACGGAAAAGAGCTGTTGTCAGAGTTAGACTGGGCTTTGGGAGAACTTCAGACCATTTATCCGGATTATCAGATGAAGCTGAGAGAAAGATATTACGGTGACAGCGGTTATTTTGCGAATGCAGAGATATCTATGCTGACCAAGGAAGAAAAAGAATATCTGCAAAGCTGCAAAACACTTCGGGTAGCGATTCCGGACAATGAGTATCCGCTTTCGGATTACAATGAGACAACGGGCAGCTATGAGGGTATCTATGTTGACCTGTTACATATTTTGTCGCAGAATAGCGGCTTGCAGTTTGAACTTGTTACGGTAGAACAGGATGCTTGGGGCGATTACGATTTGCGGTTCGGACAGGCAGAGGAAAGTGTGGAGACGGAGTATTATGTGACGATTCCGTGTATGAACACTTATGCGATAGGTATTTCTCATGAGAATAAAGAACTGAATATGGAGAGCGAGCTAAAGGTTGCGCTGCCTGTAACAAACCGTATGCTGTACCTTTATTTTCTGGATAATTTTCCGCAATATGAGCTGATACGGTATGACAGTACGGAGGAGTGTCTGGATGCGGTATTGAGCAAGAATGTGGATGTAGCGATTCAGGACAAGTATGTTATGACCTATCTTGCACAGCAGCCGGTATACAGTGAGCTGATGATTTTGCCGACGTACTCCATTCAAGGCAACATCGGATTTATTGTACCGAAGAAGACCGATGCGTTACTGCGCTCCATATTGAACAAGACGATTCTGACCATTACGGATGAGCAGGAGAAGGAGTTGCAGGTTAATTATACGCAGATTGCTCATTATGAGATGTCGGTAAAGCAGTTTTTTGTAAAATACCGCACGGAGATTATTGCAGCAGTTGTGGGAATCATCGCGGCATGGTTCCTGGTACAGTGGATTGGAAGAAGAAATGTAGAGAAAAAGATGTTGCAGCAGGAGGCAGAGCATCTGCGTCTGCTGGCAGAGCATGATATTCTGACCGGACTTTATAATCGCCAGATGTTTTATGCAAAGGCAAGAGAATTGGTGGAAGGTGCAGTAGAGCCATATGATATCGTAACGATAAATATGGAGCACTTCAAGGTAGTGAATGAGCTTTACGGTACGCAGGAGGGCGACCGGATTCTGATTCGGCTTGCGGAGATTCTTGGCGAAGAGCTGCAAGACAGCAAGGGAGTCAGCGGAAGACTGGCAGCAGATAATTTTGTGGTATGTATGCCGACGGCTGCGAATACACCGGAATTCCGTCGCAGTATTCAGGACAAGATTAAGGAATATCCGCTGAATATCCGTATTGCAATTCGTTTTGGTATCTATCATATCAAGGATACGACACGCGAAATCAGCAATATGTGTGATAAGGCGAATTTGGCGGCGGACAGCATTAAGAACAATTACCATATCAATGAAGCTACCTATAGCGGTAAGCATAGAGAGAAGATGTTGAGCGAGCAGGGCATTCTGAACGATATGGACGAGGCGCTGGGCGCTGGACATTTCCTGATGTACCTGCAGCCGAAGAATCTGCTGGAAAATGGCAAGATTGTAGGTTGCGAGGCGTTGGTGCGTTGGAAGCATCCGGAGCGCGGTATGATATCGCCGGGAGAGTTTATTCCGATTTTTGAGCAGAATGGTTTTATTACCAGACTGGATCATTACATTTGGGAAGAGGCTTGTAAGTTTATCCGTTATTGCATGGACAACAATTATCCGGTGATTCCGGTTTCTGTAAATGTGTCCCGTATGAACTTCTATGATTTGAAGGTAGCGGATTATTTGAAGGATTTGGTAAAGAAATACGATATTGATCCGAAGTATCTGGAGTTGGAGGTAACGGAGAGTGCATACATCGGAGATGCCAATCAGTTATTTAATACCCAGAAGGAATTACAGGATTCGGGCTTCCGATTCCTGATGGACGACTTTGGAAGCGGTTATTCGTCATTGAATACCTTAAAGGACTTGCCGGTGGATGTATTGAAGCTGGATTTACGTTTCCTTCAGACGGAGAAGGTAGCAGGTCGAAGCAAGATTATTCTTTCTTCGGTTATGCATATGGCACAGGAGCTTCAGATGCCTGTTATTGCTGAGGGCTTGGAAACGGAGGAACAGTTGCAGCTGCTTCGAAAGATTGGCTGTAAGACCGGTCAGGGATATTATTTCTCGAAGCCGGTTTCTGTGGAAGAATTCCTGCAGTTGCTCAAGGCAGCTTAAAAAAAGCGAAGAACAAAAGAGACCCCGTATGGCGATTGTGCCGACGGGGTCTTGAGATATCCTGCGAAAAAGAATTTATGGGAGAATCATTTCTTCAGGTCTTCCCGGAAGCAGCTGAAGGAACAGCGCTGCCATCGTTTCCGGACTTTCTGTCTTGCCGGTGTTCAGCCAGTGACGCACGACAGAAACACAGCCGTAGATGGTATAAGTACGGTAATATTCGTAGATGCGGCTGTCGTTGGTAATATTCGGTACCCAGTGAAGAATATAGTTTTCGAAAATAATATTTCCGAATTCTTCAAACGCAGAGCGCTCACCGGCAGTGATGAAAAGAATCTCCGGATGAGCCACCTCGGTCAGAAAATACTCAAAGGTAGCCAGGAAAAATTTGTCCGGATGCTTGCTGGTATCCTCATCAATCAAAGAGAAAATATTATCCAAAATTCGTTTTTGCATCTGAATCAGCATATCCTGCGGGTCACGGTAATGTGCGTAAAAGGTTGCACGGGTAACATCGGCGGTTGATGCCAGCTCGCTAACGGTTATGTTGTGAATGTTTTTGGTACGCAGCAGCGTAAGAAGTGCGTCCTCTAGTTGTTTTTTGGTGCGTCGTATTCTTCGGTCTTTTTTTTCTTCGTTCATCCTTTGCCTCTTTTCTATGTACTAATATATGTATGTGTTTGTATAGATACAATGAAACTGTTATATATTATTCAGTATAGCAAATAATGGACATATGTCAAGGGAAAGTATGATAAAAACAGCTTAAAAGAGTTCACAATTAAATCATATTTTGCACAAAAGTTCATCACAAACATTCGCTATACTAGAGTTGTAATCAAAAAAACAGATGACACAGAAATGGAGAAAGCCTATGTATAATAATGAATCCTATGAAGATAATGAAGTTGTAGTGGAGTGTAAGGTTGCGGATATTCCGGAGGTAACGCCGAAGAAGTCCGGTACCAGAAAAAAAGTAACCAAGGCAGTGGCAGGGGTAATGTGTGCAGCACTGTTAGCTTGCGGCGGATATGCGGTCGGTGCAACCTTTGGCGGTTTCGGAAGCAGGAGTGAAGCAAAGGAGCAGTTGATACCGGAGACGGGAAAATCAGATACCGATATTCCGAATGCGACGGCAGCTTCTACGATTGCGTTGAATAATGCAAATGATGCGGCGAACAAAAAGAGCTATACCGTAGCAGAGATTGCAGCGAATTGTATGTCCTCGGTAGTAGCAATTACCGCAAAATCGACCGAAGAGGTATATACCATGTTCGGACAAGCGCAGCAGTATGAGAGCGAGGGTGCAGGCTCCGGTATCATTATTGCAAAGACGGAAGAGGAGCTGATTATTGCAACCAACAATCATGTGGTAGAAGGCGCGACGGATTTGACGGTTTGCTTCAATGATTCCGAGGAACAGATTTATGAAAGCTACATCAAGGGCTTAGATCCGTCCAGCGATTTGGCAGTCGTAGCGGTAGCGTTGGAGGATATTCCAGCAGAAGTATTGAAGACCTTGACAGTTGCAAGACTTGGAGATTCGGATAAATGCGTGATTGGTGAGCAGGTGGTAGCCATCGGTAATGCGCTGGGCTATGGACAGTCTCTGACCTCCGGTTACGTTAGTGCCTTGAATCGTGAAGTAACGGTAGATGAGGTAACCTATCAGCTGATTCAGACCGATGCTGCGATTAATCCGGGAAACAGTGGCGGTGCCTTGTTCAATATGTACGGCGAAGTAATCGGAATCAATTCGGTAAAGCTTGCAGCGAATGAGGTAGAGGGCATTGGTTATGCGATTCCGATTTCGGATGCGGTGCCGATTCTGACCATGCTTGCAGAGCGAGAAGCGCGTGAAGCAGTGGCAGAGGAGGAGCAGGGCTATCTTGGTATCAGCGGAAGTGATGTCGGCTCCACCATGGCAAGCGGTTACAATATGCCGGTCGGTGTGTATGTCAGCGAGGTTACCGAGGATTCGGCGGCAGAAAAAGCAGGTGTTGTAAAGGGTGATATCATTACTGCATTTGACAAGATGAACGTAAGCACCATGACACAGTTGAAGGGATACCTGCAGTATTATAAGGCAGGAGAGACCGTAGAGCTTACGGTAAAGCGTCTGGAGGACGGAGAATACAAGGAGTATACGTTAGAAATCACATTGCAGGAAAAGCCGGAGTCCATGAAGGCTTCCGCGGAGCAGGAAGAAAATAACAGCAACGAACGCAATGAGAACAATTATGGCGGCGGTTACGACAGAGGCTACGGAAACAGCTATGGATATGGTTTTGATTCGGATATGCAGGATTTCTTCCGGTATTTCTTTGGAAGATAATAGGATAGACATCCAAAAGCAGAAAAGAATAAATGCAGGAGGTGACGGTGTATGCCGTCACTTTTTGCATAGAAGGAAGAAGTTGCATCGGAATTACAAACCTGCTGTTACGCCGCGCCATGCTTGACCCTCTATCTGAAATGTGGTATATTTTTCATACGGAACAACGCAAAAAAGCGGGCGGAGGAAACATGATTCGAAAAAAGATAAAAGTATTTGGATGTGGAATTATTATGGCAGCGATGCTGGTTTCTTGTGCAGCAGAGCAGAGCCTGAGAGAATATGAAAAGGGTGTGTTGGCCTATCAGGCGGGAAATTTTACGGAGGCTACGACATATTTTGAAGCAGCCCTGCAAAAAAATCCGGACAAGGCAGAATATTATCTGTATTACGGGTACACACTGATGGAGCTTGGACGGTATGATGAGGCACAGGCGCAGTTTGAAAAAGCCATGCTGGACAAGGAGATTGCAGCGGTCAGAGATAATACCAAGCGTGCCTATCGGGGAGCCGGGATTGCCGCATATTACCGGGGAGATTTGCAACAGGCAATGATTTATCTGCACCTTGCATATCAGATGGAGGAACTGCCGGAGCTGAATGCAGATATTTTGGCATACACACAGCAGATTGAGTTAGAACGGGTAAACAGCTATCTGAATATGGGAAGCATAGCAAAGGCGCAGGAGCTCTGTGATTCTTTTGAAAAGATGTACGGAAGTGACAATGCGACGCTGTGGTTAGCAAAGGGAAGCATTGCGGTAACGCAAAAGGAATACAGCGAGGCGGCAAAATACTATGAGCAGGCACTTCTGTTTGGCAGTGATACCATTGAGACAAGGATTGCTATTGTTGCAAACTGGAGTATGGCAATGCAGCAGGAAACGATGGCGGAAGCAGACAAGACGGTTGCAGAGGGAAGAGTACAGGAGGTAGTCACGACACTGCGAACCATGTCTCCGACAAATTCGAAGGAGCAGCGGGATATGGGCTTACTCTTTTATCTGGTGGGGGAGTTTGAAGCTGCAAAAAGTCTTTTGCAACCGTTATATGATGAGGGAGAGGCGGAGCTTGGAGTGCAGCTGGCACAGATTGCAATTGCAAATAAGCAGTATCCGGAGGCAGTGCCGTTGTTACAGGAAATTGCAGACCGACGCCTTAAGGAAGATGCTTCGTGTGAAGAGGAATGCTTTCAGGCAGCTTTTTGTGCGGCAAAGGCAGGCGAGCTTGCAGTGGCGGAGAATTATTGCACCCAGGGACGTTGGCAGGCAGAGGATGCCGGAAAAAGTCTGCAGCGGTGGGAACGACTTTCTCTTTATATTTCTTCGCAGCAGGGGGAATATGAGGAGGCCTATGAGGAGCTGGAGGCATATGTAGAAGCTTATTTGACACCGGATTCGGGCGATTGGGAAGCGTATGCCAGAGAACTTCAGTATCTGGAATACCGACTGGATTAAGTTAGGAGGCTTTAGAATATGAGTGCTTTATTTGAAATAAAAGAAGAGCGGGAGCGGGTAATACTGCTTGGAGTGCAGGTATCGGACAATGACGATACGATGGAATCGTTAGCGGAGCTAAAGGAGTTAGCGAAGACAGCAGGTGCAGAAACCTTGGATATCATAGTTCAGAATAGAGAAAGCGTACATCCGGGAACGTATATCGGAAAAGGAAAAATCGAAGAGGTTGGAATGCGGGTTGCAGAATTAGATGCGACCGGTGTTATTTGTGATGATGAGCTTTCCCCGGCGCAGCTAAAAAATCTGGAAGCAGCGCTGCAGTGCAAGGTAATGGATCGTACCATGCTGATTTTGGATATTTTTGCGCAGCATGCCGTTACCAGAGAGGGAAAGATACAGGTAGAGCTGGCACAGTTAAAATATCGTCAGAGCCGTTTGGTTGGTATGCATGCGTCCTTGTCCAGGTTGGGCGGAGGTATCGGTACCAGAGGACCGGGAGAGAAGAAGTTGGAGATTGACCGTCGTCTGATTCGTGACCGGATTGCCAATCTGAATAGGGAGCTTGCGGAGGTAAAGAAAAATCGTGAGGTGGCACGCGCGCTTCGCAGCAAAAATCTGATTCCGGTGGCAGCAATTGTCGGTTATACCAATGCAGGTAAGTCTACCTTGCTGAATCATCTGACGAATGCAGGCGTACTGGAGGAAAATATGCTTTTCGCGACGCTGGATCCGACGACGCGTAATTTGGAGCTGGAAAGCGGCGAACAGCTGCTGCTTACCGATACCGTAGGTTTTATTCGCAAGCTGCCGCATCATCTGATTGACGCGTTTCGTTCTACACTCGAAGAAGCAAAATATTCCGACTTTATTCTACACATTGTCGATGCCTCCAATGAAGAGGCAGAGAAGCAGATGTACGTGGTTTATGAGACCTTACGCCAGTTAGAGGTAAAGGATAAACCGATTATTACGGTCTTTAATAAAAAGGATTTAATCACGTCAGAAAGGATAATTAAGGACTTAAAGGCGGATGCTTCGGTTTGGATTTCAGCGAAAACAGGAGATGGTGTAGAAAAGCTGTTGGAAACCATCAGTGATTTGCTGAAGGAGCAGAAGATGCTGGTAGAAAAAGTATTTTCTTACGCCGAGGCAGGAAAAATCCAACAGATTCGAAAATACGGACAGCTGCTGGAGGAGGAATACCGGGAGGATGGAATTTTTGTCCGCGCGTATGTTCCAAAGGAAGTTTTTTATGCGATAGAAAAGTAGTCGCTTTGCGCGTCTAAAAGACTACACTTGTGTACAAAAAAGCAGTTGGAAAAGTTCGAATATTCGAAAAATAAATGAGCAAAAATTGGTAAAAATGAGCGGAGACCGCACAAATCAAGGTGTGCAGGACTTCGCTTATTTTGTGACAATATACCACAAGATATAGTACACGGTTGTAGAACGAAAAATATATCTTGTAGTATTATTGACGAGCCTTTCAGAATCTGCTAGAATGATTTGCGTAGCATTTCATAGTCAAACGAATGCTGCGATAAGAAAAAGACACAGTACATTGGGGAAGGAAAGGTGAAACTTATGTTTCGGGTAGTCAAAAGAGATGGGGAAGTAGCAGAGTTTAATCTGGAGAAAATCAGTGCGGCGATTTTGAAGGCGTTCAATGCGACCAAAAAGCTTTACAATGAGGACATTATCAGCCTGCTGACCTTGCGGGTTACCTCTGATTTTCAGGACAAGATTAAGGATGACTGTATCACGGTAGAGGATATTCAGGACAGTGTGGAGCACACGCTGGAGCAGTCCGGTTATACGGATGTTGCAAAGGCATATATCCTGTATCGCAAGAGCCGTGAAAAAATCCGAAACATGAAATCCACCATTTTGGATTATAAAGAGATTGTGGACAGCTATGTGAAGGAGGAGGACTGGAGAGTCAAGGAGAATTCGACGGTAACCTATTCGGTGGGTGGTCTGATTCTGCACAATTCCGGTTCGATTACTGCAAACTACTGGCTGTCTGAGATATACGATGAGGAGATTGCGAATGCACACCGCAATGCGGATATTCACATTCACGATCTTTCCATGCTGACCGGCTATTGTGCCGGCTGGTCGTTAAAGCAGCTGATTAAGGAGGGACTCGGCGGTATTCCGGGCAAGATTACCTCCGCTCCGGCAAAGCATTTGTCCACGCTTTGCAATCAAATGGTCAATTTTCTCGGTATCATGCAGAATGAATGGGCGGGAGCGCAGGCATTTTCGTCGTTTGATACCTATCTGGCACCGTTTGTAAAGATTGACAACCTTTCTTATGAGGAGGTAAAGCAGTGTATTCAGTGCTTTATCTACGGTGTCAATACACCGAGCCGCTGGGGAACTCAGGCGCCGTTCTCGAATATTACGCTGGATTGGACGGTACCGGAGGATTTGGCAGAGTTAAACTGTATCATCGGCGGCAAGGAAGTCGATTTTAAATACAAGGATTGTAAGGCAGAGATGGACATGGTCAATAAGGCATTTATCGAGATTATGATTGAGGGTGATGCGAATGGAAGAGGGTTCCAGTATCCGATTCCGACCTATTCCATTACAAGCGATTTTGACTGGTCCGATACCGAGAACAATCGTCTGCTGTTTGAAATGACCGCGAAGTACGGTACTCCGTATTTTTCAAACTATATCAACAGTGATATGAAGCCGAGTGATGTGCGTTCGATGTGCTGCCGTCTGCGTCTCGATTTGAGAGAATTGCGCAAAAAGACCGGTGGCTTCTTCGGCAGCGGCGAGAGTACCGGTTCGGTGGGCGTGGTTACGATTAATATGCCGCGTATCGCATATTTAGCAAACAATGAGGATGAATTTTTCCGCAGACTGGAATATATGATGGATTTGGCAGCGCGTTCGCTGAAGGTAAAGAGGGATGTGATTACAAGGCTGTTAGAGGAAGGCTTGTATCCGTATACCAAGCGTTATCTCGGTACCTTCTCCAATCATTTCTCGACCATTGGTCTGGTCGGTATGAATGAGGTGGGCTTAAACGCGAGATGGCTGATGAAGGATATGACGCATGAGGAGACCCAAAAGTTTTCGATAAAGGTACTGAATCACATGAGAGAGCGTCTGAGCGACTATCAGGAGGAGTACGGTGATTTGTACAATTTGGAGGCAACACCGGCAGAATCGACCAGCTATCGTCTGGCAAAGCATGACAGAAAGCGCTGGCCGAACATTCAGACCGCAGGCAAGGCGGGGGATACCCCGTATTACACCAACAGCTCGCACCTGCCGGTAGATTATACCGCAGATATCTTTGAGGCGGTGGATATTCAGGATGAGCTGCAGACACTGTATACCTCAGGTACGGTATTCCATGCGTTTTTAGGTGAGAAGCTTCCGGACTGGCAGGCAGCAGCCAAGCTGGTGCGGACGATTGCAACGAATTATCGTTTGCCGTATTATACCATGTCACCGACCTATTCGATTTGTAAAAATCACGGCTATATCAGCGGTGAGGTATATACCTGTCCGCATTGCGGTGAGACGACGGAGGTATATTCGAGAATTACCGGTTATTATCGTCCGGTACAAAACTGGAATGCAGGTAAGTCACAGGAATATAAGAACCGTCAGAATTATGACATGACCAAATCGTGCTATATGCCGTCAAGTGCAGAAGAGAAAGCGCAATGTGAATGTGCGGCACAGGAAGCGGCAGTCACGATTGATCTCGGGGAGCCGGAGGCGATGCTTGAATGGAGAGAGCCAAAGTTGTTTGGCGATGGTATATATCTTTTTATAACTAAGACGTGTCCGAATTGTCAGTTGGTAAAAGGATTTTTAAAGAATGTGGATTATACAATAATAGATGCAGAAGAGAATCCGGAGCTGGTGGAGAAGTATGGTATAATGCAGGCACCAACACTGTTAGTGGTAGAAGAGGGTGCATTTATGTTCTATGCCAATGCATCCAATATCCGGAAATATATCGAAACAATGTAAGAAATTGAGATGGAGGAAACAATGGGAACGATTACAATTTTGCCGGAGACAACAAAGGACCCGATTACTCTGATTGGCAGACGTGCGGGCGTATGCTGGGGCGGAGATGTCGAGGACGAGGAAAAGAACTATAAAAGGGGCATGGATTGCATCGTATCCAATCACGGAAGAACGATGGAGTATGTCAATGTGGAGCTGGTGTTAGACGGTTATAGCGCCAGAGTTATTCGGGAATGGTATACTCACATCGGCGGTGCGCCGACCCGTCTGCAGTCGAGTACACGTTACATCAATTATCAGGCAGGGTTTGACTATGTGGTTCCGCACAGCATTCAAAAAAAAGAAGAGGCACTTGCACTGTACGAAAAGGCAATGAGTGATATTCAGACGGCTCTGCAGCAGTTAGAGGAGCTTGGTATTGCCAGAGAGGATTCTGCAATGCTGCTTCCGCTTGGTATGAGTACGAAGATTGTAGATAAGCGGAATTTGCGCAATTTGGTAGATATGAGCCGCCAGAGAATGTGTACCAGAGCTTACTGGGAATACCGGGAGCTGTTCCGTGATTTGTGCAAGGCATTGAGTGAATATTCGGAGGAATGGAACTGGATTGTAAAAAATCTGTTTGCACCGAAATGTGATGTAGCGGGTTATTGCACGGAGCGCAAATCCTGCGGCAGGCACGAAAAGAAAGCAGAATAACGGCGTGGTATCACCTGACCAAAGCAGGTGAATCGTACAGACAGGCTGTGGCAGAGGCGACAGCCTGTTTTGAATTGTGGCGGCTTTGCCGCGTTAAAGCAGGAGGGGAACGGATGCAGCTGACAACATTATGTTACATAGAGAAAGAGGGAAGCTATCTGATGCTTCACCGAATTAAGAAAAAGCAGGATATCAATCAGGGTAAATGGATTGGACTCGGAGGACATTTAGAGGCAGGAGAAAGTCCGGAGGATTGCTTGCTGCGGGAAATCAAGGAAGAATGCGGTCTGACGCTGACGAATTACCGGATGTGGGGAATTGTCAGCTTCTGTCCGCAGGGAGCAGAGGACGAGTATATGTTTTTGTATACGGCGGATGCCTTTGAGGGAGAGCTTACCGAATGCAATGAAGGCGAGCTTGCCTGGGTAGCAAAGGAAAAGGTAATGGAAAAGGAGCTGTGGGAAGGCGACCGCGTGTTTTTAAAGCTGTTACAGCAGGAGGCACCATTTTTTTCGTTAAAGCTTTGCTATGAGGGCGAGAAATTGGTGCAGGCGGTATTGGACGGAACCGAGTTATCCTATTGACGAATGCGGATGGAATTTTTATAATAATATCATTGGGCATAAGGCGAAGAAAAGGATTCGAGGGGTCTGATGGGAAAGAAAAAAAGTTGATACGGAGGGGGAGCAATGGAACAATATGATGTTCGGGTTGCGAAGATGATACGAGAGATTCGCAAGGTAATTGTAGGTAAGGATGATGTAATTGAAAAGCTTCTGATGGTCATTTTGGCAAAGGGGCATGTATTAATCGAGGATATTCCGGGTGTGGGAAAGACGACACTGGCATTGGCGGTATCGAAGGTTATGCAGATGGAGTATCGCAGAATGCAGTTTACACCGGATGTACTGCCGAGTGATGTAATCGGATTTTCGATGTATGACCGAGAGGGTAACAGTCAGTACCGTCCGGGAAGCATCATGTGTAATTTGTTTTTGGCAGATGAAATCAATCGTACTTCCTCTAAGACGCAGTCTGCGTTGTTGGAAGTTATGGAGGAGAGTAAGGTAACGGTGGATGGTGTGACCAGAGAGGTGCCGATGCCGTTTACAGTTATCGCAACGCAAAATCCGATTGGTTCGGTAGGTACGCAGATGCTGCCGGAATCGCAGATGGACCGTTTTATGGTACGGCTTTCCATGGGATATCCGGATTTGCAGAGTGAGATTACCATGATGAAAGAACGCCATATGAAAAATCCGTTGGAGGAGGTAGAGCAGGTTATATCCAGAGAACAGCTGCTCCAGATGCAGGAAGAGGTGGAGCAGGTATTCATTCATGATGCGGTGTATACCTATATTGCCAAATTGGTGGAAAAGACAAGAGAGCAGGAGCTTTTGGCATTGGGCATCAGTCCGCGCGGAACGATTGCATTGGCAAATATGAGTAAGGCAGCAGCATATTTATCAGGAAGAAATTATGTGATTCCGGATGATGTCCGGGCAGTATTTTTGGACGTAACGGCACATCGTATGCTGCTTTCTCCGAAAGCAAGAGTAAATCGGGTTTCTATCGAGGATATTGTGCGGGATATTTTGAATTCTGTGGCGGCACCGCGTTTGGTTCGTCAGCGTGTGTGATGGAGGCGACGGGGTGTTTCGGAGGAAATTAATCTATCTTTGTTTTTTGGGTGCTTTGTGGATATTGAAGGTATTGTACCTGTTTCGAATTGTGTCACTGCTGTTTTACCTGTTTTTGGTGCTTCCGGTGATTCTATTTCTGATGCTTCAATGGCAGAAGCGTAAGGTGACGATGGAAGTAATGAACAGAAACATCATGGTGGAAAAAGAGGTTCCGTATGCAGTGCAGTTTTTGATAGAGAATCATTCGCATCTGCCGATTTATCGGGGAGAGATTTTGCTTCGATACCGGAATAAGGCTTCCGAGCGGTGGAAAAAGGAATGGCTGTATTTTACGGCAGAGACAGGAAGCAGTGTGATAAAGCTGCAGCAGGTATCGAAATACAGTGCTAGTCTGGAGTGTATTCCGGTATGTGCAAATATCTATGATATGTTGGGCTTATTTAGAGCTACCAAATGGAAAAAGAAAACATATCAGCTACGGCGAATAGAGATTAAAGTGTTGCCGAAGCTGCATGCTTTATTAGAAAAGCTGGTTCGGCCGAATCCGAGTGTTATGGTTGAGGGAGAACGATATTCGGACCATAAAGGCGGCGATGATCCGGCGCAGGTATTCGATATTCGAACCTATCAGGATGGTGACCGTTTAAATCGCATTCATTGGAAAATGACGGTCAAAAAGGATGAACTGATGGTAAAGGAATTTGGTTTTCCGATTGATTGTTCTGTGCTGGTATTGTTGGATATCGGCAAGTGGAATAAGGAAGAGCAGCAGTTGAAGATGCAGGATGCATTGCTGGAGGTTGCTTTATCGATTTCCTGTCAGCTGGTGCAGGAGGAACAAATTCACTATCTGGCATGGAATGTGGCAGAGGACAGTAAAATACAGAGACAGCGGATTGCATCCGAGGAGGATTTTTATCTTGCGGCAGGCAGCTTGCTGGAAGCATGCATTCGGAAGCAGGACGTAACGACACCGGCTGCTTATCTGTCGGAATATGCACAGGAGCAGTATAGTAATATTTTTTATATTTCGGCATCGGAGAAGTTCGAAGAGGATGCCGGTCTGCTTTTAGAAAACAGAAAATCGGCATGGCTGCATCTGATTCAGGTGGGAGGAACCATGAAAACGCAGTCGGAGCTGTATCAGGTATCGGGCGTTTATCCGGCGCAGGTATCGGTGGAGCATTTGGCAAAGGATATGAGCAACCTTCTTCTTTGGGAAGGAGGTGCGTCCTATGAAGCATAAGAGAACTGAGGCGATGCCGGGAGGAGTGGAGCGCAAAAAGTCTGCATGGCATTCGGATGGTGAGCTTGAGAAAAAAGCCCTGTTGCTACTGCTTTTTACGCTGGTAACGATAGGAGGCATTTTGTCCATCACCGGCTTGGAATACGAAAAAGGACGGCTCTGGTGGAATGTATTGTTTTCCTATGGGATGGTAGTGGTGACGGTTGCGTTGCCGCGTAAATACGGTATAGGCATAGGGGGGCTCTATTTTGCGGTGCTATTGCTGCGTGGCTGGAGTTATCGGGAGCTGATTGCCGATGGCTTCTGGCATATTGTAAATCGCGGACAGCGCTTGATTGACAATTATTATCAGCTGGGACTTTCGGATTTTGCCACCAGCTATGAGGAAGCGGAAACCGTAACCACTTTTTTATCGTATTTTGTATTGATCTTGCTTGTAATATATGCGCTTTCGTTGTTTGCCAAAGAGCTTCGTGGTCTGGCAACGCTTATGCTGAGTCTGGTGCTGGCATTTGGACTTGTTGTGGGTGTAGTGCCGGGATACTGGCTTACCGGAGCGTTAGCAGGTTGTATTTTTCTTTCCTTGTTGTCGGAGCAGCGTGCAAAAGCAGTATGGATTGCAGCGGGCTTGTATGCCGGTCTGTTTTTGTTGTTGAGCGGTCTGATTAGTAAGGAATATTATGAGGAGCATATACTGGACAGAGAACAGAAGGAAGAATTGATAGAGGTGTTTCAGGACATCAATACCAGCCCGAAATGGGATGGTTTGGTAGCCTTTGTGGAGGAGCAGAAGGTAACCCCATTTTGGGAGAGTCTGGACTTGTTTGGCGGAGGCTCCGGGAATGGAACCGGGAATGGATTGAATGGCGGCAAATTCAGTAACAAGGAAAGAATTGCCTTTGAAAACGAAACAGCCTTAAAGGTGACATTGCCGAAGGTAGACCAATCGGTTTATCTGAAGGGCTATGTCGGAAGCACGTATACGGCAGAGGGCTGGAAATCGCACAGTCAGGAAACGAAGGCGCTTTATCAGAAGCTGCAGAAAAAATATCAGCAGAATGTACAGGATTTGTTTGCAGACTATTTACGCATGACCTATGAGGTAAATGCGATTGCAGGAGAGGAGGAATATCGTAAAGAGACGATGCTTTCTTCGCTGCTGTATCCGATAAAGCTCGCCTATAATCCGCTTTGGCGGCTGCAGATGAGTGTGGATTATGTGACTGCAAACAAAAAGTATATGTATGCACCGTATTATACGGATTATGAGTTGATTGGAAATACCAGCTACCAGCAGGATTTGTATGTGGCACCAAAGCAGAAGAAAAAGAGCTATTCCTTTGAGTTTTATCAGGTGGATCAGCTTTTTCTGCTAAAGGAAAATACGATTGATGATGCAATGTATGTGGATGTAGAGCGGCATCAGGACTATGGGACGTTTGCAGAGCTGGAGGAGGCATACCGGGAATTTGTTTATGAGGTTTATACACAGGTTCCGGACGGACATGGTCAGCTGCAGGCGCAGGCAACGCGGCTGGCGGAGAAGAAGCATGATACGACTACAAAGGTGCTCAGTGTCATAGATTATCTTTCGGATTTTACATACACGCTGAATCCGGGCAAGCTTCCGGAGAACGGAGATTTTGTGAATTATTTTCTCTTTGAAAATAAAAAAGGGTATTGTGTACATTTTGCATCCTCTGCTGTGCTTTTGCTGCGGAGTATGGGAGTACCGACAAGATATGTCGAGGGCTATCTGGTATCAGCGAATGACATTCGCAACGCAGTAACAACCGGAACGACCACCATTGCAGGCTTTGAATATGGTGTATACACCGAAAAAAGTGTAGATGTAAAGATGGTGGAGGTAAAGGATTATAGCGGACATGCTTGGATTGAGGTGTATTTTGATGAGCTTGGCTGGTTGCCGGTGGAAGTAACCTTTGGTAATTGGGAAGGAGCAAATGAGTTGCCGGATGATATCTATCAGTCGATGGAGAATTTGCCGACACCTACGCCGCTGCCGACCAATACACCGGCACCGACGAAGGCACCGACGCCTACGGTAGTGCCGGAGCTGGTAACTAGTCCAACACCGATACCGACGATGATGCCTAGTGCGACACCAACTCTGCCGATACCGGATAAGGGAACACCGGCACCGACGAAGAAACCCGGTCAAACGGATTCGGAGAATGGTATAGGAGGAAACGGAGCTTCGGGAAGCGGAGGCGCGACCGGTGGTATACAGGGCTCGGAGAAAGAGGCGGAGGAGAAGCAGAGCCTGAGTGAATGGCTGGATAGCCTGACTGAGACAGAACGTGCCATTTTCCGGTATGTGTCGCTTGTCGGAGGCATAATATTAATTATGCTGCTGCTCTTGTTGTTTTTCTTTCTGCGCTATAAGCTTGTGTGGCACTGGCGTTCACAGAACAACCATTCCAGACGCAAGCAGATTCTGCAGTATTATCGTGGCTTTGAGCAGTTGTTTGCAGAATATAAGCTGAGGCTTGGCGAAGGGGAATCCTATCAGCAGTTTGCAGAAAGAGTCATGGAGCAATGTCCGATTGTGCCGGAGAATTTTCATAAGATTCTGGAGTTGGCACTACAGGCAAGATTCAGTATAGAATCACCTGCCGAGGAAGAACTTCAGCTTGTGGAACGAGAGTATCAGGCAATGAAGCAGCGGTTTTACGAGCAGTGTACGCGATGGCGAGTATTGTATTCTAAATTTGTAAAACTTTATTAAAAGTTATTTATTTTTCAGATTATTTATGGTATACTGTAAGTATACCAAAGAAATGAGGAGGTAATTTTATGAATAAAGTAATTACGATAAGCAGACAGTATGGAAGCGGAGGACGTGAGATTGGTGCAAAGCTTGCAGAAAAGTTTGGCATACCGTTTTATGATAATGAGCTGATTACCAGAGCTGCTAAGGAAAGTGGTTTTGCAGAATCTGCCTTTGAGAATGCGGAGAAAAAGGCGACAAACAGCCTTTTGTATTCGATTGCAATGGGTATGAGCTCTTATGGAAATCAGGAGCTGGGCTTTTCGCATCTGTCGCTGGACGACCGTATTTATCTGGCACAGTCCGATGTGATTCGTAAGGTTGCAGCAGAGGGACCTTGTGTTATCGTAGGCCGTTGTGCGGATTACATTTTAAAGGACGCAGAGAATGTGGTAAACATCTTTATCTGGGCCGATATGCAGTTCCGTATCGAGCGTGCGATTCGCATTGACGGTCTGTCGCCGAACAAGGCAGAGGATAATATCTTAAAGATTGATAAGCGCCGTGCAAATTACTACAATTATCATGCCAGCGAGAAGTGGGGAAAGGCAGAGAACTATCACCTTTCCATCAAGAGCAGCTACGCAGGCATCGATCATACCGTGGAGTGTATTAGAGCATTTATTGAAGGTGGTAAGTAAGCTTCATGAAATGGATGAATAAGCTGGATAAACGTTTTGCGCGGTTTTCAATTTATCTGATTATTACCGTTGTTATTATCAATATCATCGGAAAGCTCTCCGACAATGCCGAAGCGATTTTTTCGGCATTTATGTCGGGTGTAGGCTGGATATTGACAGTGGTAAAGCCGATTATCTTAGGTTTTGTGATGGCGTATATTTTGCAGCCGCTCAATGATTTTTTTACAGATAAGTATAGTAAAATTCGAATCTTTTGGAAGCATGCCAGAGTGATGGGAGTCGTGACAGTGCTGCTGTTGCTGATTCTTTCAATTACTGCGGTCGTTTCTGTAGCAATTTACAGTATGACACATCAGCTGCAGTTAGCGAGCTTTGATGCTTTTCTGGATGCGATTGCCACGCTGGTAAAGAGTGTGACGGATTTTTATGAAACCTTGCTTGAAAAGCTTGCGTTGGCAGATATCCGTTCGGAGCAGGTAAATGAATATCTCTCCTCCATATCGGCAAAGGCGGTGGCGGTGGTGCAGAATATTGCATCTACGTTAATCAATTCCATCACAAACGTTTCAAGCTATCTGATGACTTTGATGTTCGGATTGATTATCGGTATCTATTTTATGATTGACGGCAATAGTATTATGGCTTATTTTTCGGATGTTTCCGATGCCATTTTCAGTGACCGGGTCAATGCCAAAATTCGCAGAGTACTGAAGGATTTGGATGAGGTATTTTCCGGTTATATTCGCGGACAGCTGATGGATGTACTGTTTATGATATGTGCAGCAGGTACGGCAATGATGCTGACCGGAATTAGTCTGGCACCGATTATCGGTCTGCTGACCGGTATTGCGAATCTGATTCCTTATCTGGGACCGTTTGTAGGCTATGCAAGTATTATTTTGGTTTCGGTTGTAGAAGGAAAATATGATGTCATGGTAATATCGATTATCGCCATGTTTATTATCCAGACCTTGGACGGTAATATAATCGAAGCAAAGCTGTTGGGAAAGAGCATTCAGATTCATCCATTATTAGTTGTAATTTTTCTGATTTTCGGAAGTGCAATCGGCGGGGTAACAGGAATGTTATTGGCAGTGCCGATTGGAGCATATGTACAAAAGCTTTTTACACGTTTTGTAGAGCGCAGAAAGGTCGCAAAACAAATCGTGAGGCAATCTTCGGAGGAGTTGTAGCAGCAATGCACAACTCTTCTTTGATTTAGTACTAGTTTGTAATTTTGTTTCGCTAATCTTGAGTTTTCGGTTGTCTTGCATTCGATATTGTGATATAATTACATCGAATCCTGTGTTTGAGGTGATTTTTGATATAATAATTATACAGGAATGGTATGTAATGTAGCATTGCGAAGTGGAGGCTGGAATGAAACAGACATCATTGGAAAAATACACAAAGAAGATGATTGAAAATTATATCAAGGATGTTACTTGTACCTATACGGTAAACGTAACGGAAGATCGGGTAGAGGCCGATATCATCACCAAAAGCGGAAGAAATATTACTCAGATAGTAGGTATGACGACGCCATGCTCCTATAATGAACTGGTAAAGCGTGTTTTTTACGGAGAGTATACCAGATGGGAATGTTCTTTGGATACTTCCATTTCGGAATTGTCGTGTGAAGCATTGCAAAAGGCATATGAGGCTGGGCAGCGTTATATCGAGGCGACACTTTATTTCGCGGAAGAACAGGTGTATTATCGTATGATTCATATGTTGGACAGAAATGAATATGGTAATGGTATCATTGCACATGTGATTTGTCGGCATATTAATTCCATGGAAAAGGTAACACGGCAGGAAATTGCAGATATGGAAAATATTATTTCCAGTGCAGGTATCGGTATATGGCATATTTATTTGTTTGACAACGAGAAGCCGCGCATGCGGGTAAATGCCAAAATGAAGGAGCTGCTTGGAATATATTCGGACAATCTGAGCGAAGAAGAGGTGTATGAGATATGGTATTCCAGAATCAAAAAATCTGCACTTCCAACCGTTACGGCAAGCGTGACAGAAATGATTGCCAAGGGAAAGTCTGAAAATACTTATGTTTGGCAGCATCCGACGCTGGGCGATATTTATGTCCGCTGTGGCGGTATTTCTTCTCATATTGAGGGAAAAGGATATGTATTGCGGGGATACCATAGTGATGTCACGGAGATTATCAATAGTGAGACCAAACAGAAGCAGCTGCTGGCAGATGCGCTGGAAGAGGTAAAGCATCAGAAGGAGCTGTTGCAGCAGGCATTAGACAATTATAAGCAGGCGGATTATGACCGCAGAACGGATTATCTTACCGGTCTGAGAAATCGTCAGGATATGTATGAGATGCTGCAGGATTCGCTTTCCGGTATGAGAGACAGCATTACCGCAATGTATATGATGGATGTGGATAATTTCAAGCTGTTGAATGATAACTACGGACATCTGAGAGGTGATGAATGCTTAAAGAGAATCGGACAGGCGCTGACGGAATACGGAAAGCAGAATGATGTATATTTTTATCGTTATGGCGGCGAGGAAATTTTGGGCATCCGATTTGGCAATGCGAAGCCTGCGCTTGAGATAGCGGACGAGCTGGTTCGATTGGTCTATGATTTGAAGATAGAAAGAGACG
This sequence comes from Lachnospiraceae bacterium, assembly GCA_017462755.1. Taxonomy (GTDB): domain Bacteria; phylum Bacillota; class Clostridia; order Lachnospirales; family Lachnospiraceae; genus RGIG4057. Next base: position 23,852 of record JAFTQM010000019.1, read on the forward strand.
ATGTAGAAGCGGGGGCAGTAACGGTCAGCCTTGGATATACCTGTGACTACAGCTGTCACGAAAAGATGATAGATAAAGCAGATGCGGCGATGTACCGCGCGAAGGCAAACGGCAAGAATCAGGCAGTATGCTACGAAAATATGTAATAAATGTTAGGAGAGCAGTATTCGGCGGAAGGTTTTACTTCCAAAGAAGAACTGCTTTCTTTGTGTAATAGAAAACATTGGAGAGATGTGCACGCCGAAATAGCGATTGTTATCCTAAACGGCCAAGAGATGTAATAAGTATGTAATGAAAAGTTAAAGCAAGTGTAAGAAAATTGAAACAGTATCTTAATAGTTTTATATTATGATGGTTAGAGTAAGAGTGTGTGAAGAAAGAGGGTGAGGAAATGGAGGAAACAGAACCAAAGGACACAAATACAAAAGAAGAAGCACCGATTATTGAGATAAAGAATGTAAAAAAGATTTATCGGATGGGAAATGAGCGGATTCCTGCGGTGGATGATGTCAGCTTTGCGATAAAAAAAGGGGAGTTTTGTTGTCTTTTAGGTACTTCGGGTTCCGGAAAATCTACGCTGCTTAATCTGATGGCCGGAATTGAAAAGGCATCCGGAGGGCAGATTCTGATTAAGGGGAAAAATATCCGTAAAATGAATGAAAAGCAGTTAGCAAAATTCAGACAAAAGTATCTGGGCTTTGTGTTTCAGTCCTACAACCTGCTGAATTCGATGACTGCGTTGGAGAATGTAGAATTTCCGCTGGTGTTTAAGCGGATTCCGGCGCGACGAAGGAAACGTATGGCGAGGGAGATGTTAGTTAAAGTAGGACTGGGAAGCCGTATGAATCATCGACCGAAGCAGATGAGCGGAGGTCAGCAGCAGCGTGTCGGAATTGCGCGCGCCTTTGTGGCGAAACCGGAAATTGTTTTTGCGGATGAGCCAACGGGAAATCTGGATACCAGAACCACCATGGAGGTAATGGACTTGATTAAACAGGTGGCAAAGGATAATGCGCAGACGATTGTTATGGTAACGCATGATCCGAGACTGGCAAAGTTTGCAGATAAAATCATACATATTCTGGATGGGAAAATTCAAAGCATCGAAACGATAAGTCATACGATGACCGAAGATACCGAGGAAGAAACGACCGAAAAAAGCGAGGCGGAGAGAGAAGAAAATGAGGAGGATGAAAAAGAAAATGAAAAGGAATAAGTTTTTGGCATTGTGCGTAATGCTTACGATATTGTTTTCCTGTTTTGGAAAGGTGGAACCGGCAAAGGCAGATTTGCCATTTGTAATCCGTTCCACAGCAATCAGTGTATATGATGTGGTACCGGGGGAAACGACGCATCTGGTGATTCCGGTGCAGCTCGGAAGCTATAATTACTGGATTGGTTACGGTTCGGTAGTAATGGTAAATGTAACGACAGAAAGCGGATTGTTTGAAACCACACAGGGGTACTTAAATTATACCGGTGACGGTACCAGACCGGAGCAGCCGGCTACCCTGAATCCGTCGTCCATTACTTATGTGGAGTTTGATTTACAGATTAACGATACGGCTAAAATCGGAACCTATACGGCGAATCTGGAGTTTGCGTTTCATGGATACCAGTATGGAGAAACAGAAACGATACCGGTAACGGAAGCAACGGTGCCGTTTAATATAAGAGTATTGCGAGAATTGGCACCGGCACAGCTGAGCGTAGACCGTCTGACCTATGAGGAGAGCGAAGCAACCATCGGAGGAGCGTTTGAAATTGGCTTTGATGTGGTAAACGGCGGTGAAATGAAGGCGTACAATACCTATGTAACGATTGATTACGGTAACAGCGGTATTGTGCCGGATTATACGATGGAGAGTGTACGTGTGGGAGATATCGGTCCCGGCGCGGTCAGCCATCAGAATTTTCCGGTTCGTGTACTCGCCGGAACAGAGCCGGGTGTAAAAACAATTACTGCATATTTTAAATACAAAGATATTGCGGGAACGGAGCATGAGGCAAGCAGGACGGTGTATATCAATTTGCAGGCGCCTGTTGCAAGCCCAAAGGAGGATGCGAAGCTGACGGCGCAGGCAGTGCTGTTGAATGCGGAGGTGGAAGGAAATACCGCATATGATTTGGAAATTTTACTTGAGAATGTAGGAGTAAAGACGGCAAGCAATATCCGTGTGCTGATTGCTGAAAATGGCGGCATCGGAGCTGCGACAGGAATCCTTCCGAATTATCCGATGGAGGGGGTCAAGGTACAAGAAATAGCACCCGGAGAAAAGACGACGGTAACATTGCCGTTAGTGCTTACAAAATCTGCGGCAGCAGGTTTGCAGGAGTTTGTAGTACAGGTGGATTATGAGGACAGTGAGGGCAGAGCGTTAACGACCGGTACCAAAGCGTACATGACGATTGTAATTCCGGAGAAGACAGAGGAGGAGGTTACCAATGAGCTTGTGATTAGCAAGGTAGTGCAGTCGCCGGAACAGCCGGTTGCCGGTGAGATTTTGACGCTGACCTTTGAGGTAAGCAACCATGGAAGCAATGACATTACGGATTTGGTGCTGTACGGAGAAGAATTCTCTAACAGCTCCTTTGAACCATTGACAGCAGAAGGAAAGCATACGGTAGGAACCTTGGCAAAGGGAGCAACGAAGCAGGTAACCATGCAGTTTCGGTTGGGAACTCAGATACCGGAAGGAATGAATCCGTTGAAGTTAGCGGCAGCCTATGTGGATGCAAACGGAAATCCGCAGAAGGAAGAAACGACGCTGTATGTTTTAAAGGTAACGCAGGTAAGTACAGAGCAGGTCAAAAACAGTATCGCAATCAGTAACATCAGCCAGTCGCCGGAGAGTCCGGTGGTCGGAGAAAAGGTAACGGTTTCTTTTACGGTAACGAATAACGGAACGAAGGAAATTCAGGATTTGAAGTTTAAGGGAGTGAACCTTGGCAGTACCAATTTTGAACCGGTGTCTTCGGAAATATATACCGTGGCAGGCGATATCGCTGCAGGAGCAGCCAAGAAGGTTTCTATGACATTCCGGGTAGGTGAGGACATTCCGGAGGGCTTTAATACATTGTCGTTAGAGTATACCTATGTGGACGGAAAGCAGGACATACAGACAGAGTCCGCTGCGTTTTATGTGCTAGATGTAAAGAACGCAAGTGCGGTCAATACCAGCAGACCAAAGCTGATTGTGGCAGACTTTGCGACAAGCACAGAAGAACTGCGGGCAGGTTCCACCTTTGATTTTACCTTTGCCTTAAAGAATACACATACCAGTAAGGCGGCAAAGAATATTAAGGTTACCGTATTGCAGCCGGAGGGAATCTTTTCGATAACGACAGGAAGCAACAGCTTTTATATCGACGAGATTGCGCCGGGAGAGGTCAGCGAGAATACGCTGAATATGAAGGTAAAGTCCGATACGGCGACCGGCGCATATGAGATTTCGATTCAGGTAGAGTATGAATACGACGATATGTCGCAGACGGATGCGGCGGCCGGTGGGGTATTGGATGAAAATAAGATTCGTCTGCAGGCGGTAGAAAATGCCAGACCGGCAGTGCAGAATCTGATGGTGGGCTATGCATGGGATACACCGATGGTAAATCAGGCAACTACGCTGACCTTTGATTTTTATAATATGGGAAAATCAACGCTGGATAATGTATATATTACCTTAAGCGGAGATTATATGCTTGAAATGGGGAATATGCAGATTATCGGTTCTGTTATGGCAGGAAGCAGCAGTTATCAGGAGGTTTCTATCGTTCCGTTGATGGAAGGAATGTGCAATGGTATTTTGACGGTGCATTTTGAGGACAGTAACGGAGATGAGGTAACGAAGGAATTTGAGCTTCCGGAGACTTATGTGCAGGGAGACTACAGTGGCGGCGGAGCATGGGAGATTCCGGAAGATGACTGGTATATGCCGGTAGAAGGCGATGAGATGATAGAGCCGAAGAAGCCATTGATGCCATGGTGGGCATATATTACGGCACTGGTAGCAGCCTTGTGTATCGGTACACTGCTTGCCAGAACGATTGTGATTCGGCATGCGAAAAAGAAGCTGCTTGGGGAAGAGGATATTTAAGAAAGCGAAGAAAGGGCGGTTATTATGGAAGATATGGGAATGTTAGGAACGATGGAAATGATGGAAACGATGACGGAGGTAAAGGATCCGATTTTATCCAGTATTCCATTTGTTGCAGGTACCATAGCGGCAGCACTGGTATTAGGAATTGTACTGGGCATTCTTCTGGGAAAGAAGAGAGTAAAAAAAGGATTTGATTTGTATGAGGATTAGTGACTTAATCAAAATGGGTCTGCGAAATCTGGGCAGAAGAAAAGCCAGAACTGCTTTGACGGTTGTGGGTGTCGTGATTGGAACGATTTCGATTATGCTGATGGTAGCCATCGGACAGGGAATCAACTACAATTTTGAAAAGCAGATTATGGAGAACGGCAGCATGACCATCATTCGGATTTATACCTATGCCTGGGGAGAAAATGAAAATGGCGAATATCAGGAATATCAACAGGTTCTGAATGAGGAGCTGATTGCACAGCTGCGCGAAATTAAACATGTAAAGGCTGTTTCTCCGGTAATGGAAAAGTACATAGAGCTGTATAGCGGAAAGTATATGACGGGCATCAGTCTGAAAATTATGGATTGTGCAACGTTTGCAGATTTTGGATTCCCTGCACTGGAATATGGTACTTATCCGACACCGGAACAGAACGAAACCATTGTGTTTGGCTACGAAGCCTTGAATGAGTTTTATTATAATAACGGCAGAACCTATCAGACCAAGACGGTTGATTTGGCAAAGGACCGGGTAAATTTCACGTTTCGGGATTATGATACGACGGACGTAAAGAAACAATTTCGCTATGTCGTTAAGGATTATGCCAAAATTGCTGCCTGCGACCAGTGGGAATACGGATGGTATTGCTATGTGGATTACGAGTTCTACAAAGAGCTCTATACAAGGTATGCCAATACGTTAAAACCGGCAGATAAGAAAAAAGCGATGGAGAGTCTGGAGCGTTATGATACGATTCAGATTAACGTAGATAACATGAAGCATGTGACCGAGGTGCAGGAAGCGATAGAAGAGCTGGGGTATCGCACGGAAAGTGATATGCAGTACATTCAGCCGATGTTAGATACCTCGGATATGCTGCAAAAGGTATTCTTGGCAATTGGAGCTGTGGCGTTTGTGGTAGCCGCAATTAATATTGCCAATACGATGATTATGTCAATCTATGAGCGCACCAAGGAAATCGGTATCATGAAGGTGCTGGGCTGCTATATTAAGGATATCAAAAAGCTGTTTTTGTTCGAGGCCGGAATCATCGGATGCATTGGAGGAATGGTTGGAGTCGGTCTGAGCTATGTAGCGGCGTATCTGCTGAACGAATACGGAGGTGCTTTTCTGGGGTCGTTGATGACCATTGCCGGTGGGGAAGCAGATACCGGTGCGGCATATTGTATTATTCCGTTTTGGCTTCCGTTTGCGGCGATTTTGGTAGCCATCAGTGTTGGTATTCTTTCGGGATATTTACCGGCAAGACGTGCTACAAAGATTAGTGCGATTGAGGCGATGAAGAACGAAGGATAGAATAGAGGTTTGGTAAATCAAAGAGGGTATCCCGAAAGTCATCATGCGGTGACTTTTTGGGAAACCCTCTTTGGTTGTTTATGCTTCGTGGTGTGTGGAGAGTGGAAGCTCCTTGTGGGCTTCCACTATATCACTGATGTTTTTGGAGGTGTCTGCGGCAGAAAGAAGCTTCTGACGATTCAGCTGGGCAGCACGTCCGGTCAGATGATTGCCCGGTCCCTCGACACAGCCGCCGATGCAGGCCATACCCTCAATAAAATCCTCCGGAAGCTTGCCGGCACGTAACAGCATCAGTGCCTTTTTGCATTCTGCTGCACCGTTGCATACGTTTATTTGGATATCGGAGGCATCGATGGATTTTTCCTTCAGAGACTGCATTACTGCCTTGGTAACTCCGCCGGAAACAGCATAATTTTTGCCGTAAATAGTACTCTGCTGCATGGTTTCGGAATAAGCAGCAAGATTGATGTCTCTTGCTCGGAACATGGCGTGCAGTTCCTCGAAGGTAAGTACATAATCTGCATTTCCCTCTGATTTCTGGGCGCCTGCTTCGTCCTTCTTTGCGATACACGGTCCGATAAAGACAGTAACGGCACCCGGATGAAGCTCGCGGATGATTCGTGCAGTCATATGCATCGGAGAGATGGTAGTGGAAATGTGCTTAAGCAGTGCCGGAAAATGCTTGTGAATCATATTGACAAATGCCGGACAGCAGGAGGTAGTCAGCTTTTTGCCCTCCTTGTAGGCTTCTGCCCATTCCTCGGTTTCGGACATGGATACCAGGTCTGCACCGAGAGCAACCTCGTACATACCGGTAAAGCCAAGCTCCTTTAAAGCCTCTGAAATCATGCCGACATTGACCTCGGCACCAAACTGTCCTTCAATGGCAGGAGCCACCATGGCATAAACCTGCTTGGAGGATTTTAATAATTTGATGACATCCACAATGGAGGAACGGTCGGAAATTGCACCGAACGGACAGTTCTTGATGCAGTTGCCGCAGTTGATACACTTGGTCTCATCAATCGAACAAATACCGTTGTCATCCATGGAAATCGCATCCACCGGACAGCTGCGCTTACATGGGCGCATTAAGTCGGCAATGGCGTTGTATGGACAGGCCTGCGCACAGCGGCCGCATTCCTTACATTTGGTCGAGTCAATATATGCGCGGTCACGCAGCATGGAGATTGCATCGAAGTTACAAGCGTTCTTACATTTCTTTGCCATACATTTCTGGCAGTTATCCGTTACAACGAAACGGGTAATCGGACATCCCTCGCATGCGGACGGAATGACCTGTATCAGACGTGTGGATTGTTCACTGTTAATCGGAGATAAGCCCTGCGCCATACGGATGCGCTGACGGATAATTTCTCTCTCTTTATAAACACAGCAGCGGAAATATGCGTGCGGCCCCGGAATCATCTCGTAAGGAAGTGCCTCCTGTTTTTCTGCAAGACTTCCTTCAAATGCGAGCTTTGCGACCTCGTACAGTACTTCACTTTTTACTGCACCAATGTCATTGCTTGCCGTTAACATGGTTTGTCACCTGTACCTTTCCTTTGTAAATTAGATAGGAAATAGCTGTAAGACAGCTATTTCCTATCGGAGAAAACTTATTCAGCATCGTCACCAAAGATATCGTCGAATTCAGCGGAATCCAGCCACTCATCAAAGGCGTCGGAAACAGCTTCGAATTCGTCGTCGCTTTCGATGTTGATTAAATCGATGTCATCGCCTTTTTCAACGAATTCGTATAAATAAACCTCAGCCTCTTCGCCGGCATCCTGTGGGAGCAGAGCGATGTACTGCTTGCCCTGACATGGGAAAATCGTGATAACATCACAAACAAGCTCGGTATCATCTTCTAAAGTAATGGTAATGGTGTCGTTTTCAGCTTCATTGTTGAAATTTTCTTCGCTCATGGAAATACCTCATTCTTTCTTAAATTTCGATGTCTGCAAAACACGATAATCGGGTCCGAAGGTCTTGCAATCATCGGATTTCATTGACTGAAACAATTGCTATGATAAGAATATATCAGACCTGTACAAAAAAAGCAACTCACGAAATGAAATTTATACTTGAAAAATCGTGGTCAGAATACTAATATATAACTAGGCTGTAAAACTAAAATGTAGAAAGAAGGAAGAACAATGTTAAATATCAGAATCGAAAAGACCACAGCTCCGAAGACAAAACCGACGGCAGACAATCCATTGAAGTTCGGTACGATTTTTACGGATCATATGTTTATCATGAACTATGCGACCGGAAAGGGCTGGCATGATGCCCGCATCGTACCATATCAGCCGGTGGTGCTTGATCCGGCTGCGATGGTATTCCACTACGGTCAGGAGATGTTTGAGGGCTTGAAGGCATATAAGTCCGACGATGGCAGAGTATTATTATTCCGTCCGGATATGAATGCAAAGCGTACAAACAACACCAACAAAAGACTCTGTATCCCGGAGATTCCGGAGGAGGATTTTGTACAGGCAGTAAAGGAACTGGTAAAGTTAGAGCAGGATTGGATTCCAACGAAGCCGGGCACCTCTCTGTATGTTCGTCCGTTCATTATCGCAACGGATCCATTCCTTGGCGTTCGTCCATCGGATACTTATCAGTTCATCATCATTCTTTCGCCGGTAGGCGCATATTATCCGGAGGGACTCAATCCGGTTAAGATTTGGATTGAGGATGACTATGTGCGTGCAGTACGCGGCGGTATCGGTGAAGCAAAGACCGGTGGTAACTATGTAGCGTCCATGGCAGCACAGTTAAAGGCACATGAGGAGGGATATTCCCAGGTATTGTGGCTTGACGGTGTAGAGCGCAAGTACATCGAAGAAGTAGGCGCAATGAACATCTTCTTCAAGATTAACGGAACCGTTATCACACCTGCATTAAACGGCAGTATTTTACCGGGTATTACCAGAAACTCCGTTATCGCACTTTGTAAGGAGTGGGGTGTTCCGGTAGAGGAGCGTAAGGTTTCGGTAGACGAGCTTTATGAGGCGGCAAAGAACGGTACGATGGAAGAGGTATTCGGTACCGGTACGGCAGCAGTTATTTCTCCGGTAGGACATTTGCGTTTCCAGGATCAGGTAATGCAGATTCAGGACGGCGGCATCGGTGAGTTAAGTCAGAAGCTCTATGATACCGTAACCGGCATTCAGCTTGGCAAAATCGAGGACAACAGAGGCTGGGCTGTTGAGGTAAAATAGTCCGTTTTGATAAAAAAATGCGGAATTTTTTGAAAAGTGCTGGACG
>JAFTQM010000020.1 GCA_017462755.1 Lachnospiraceae bacterium
CACGAACATAGAAAATGTCGTTCGAATCGGTCTCATACTCTAACCATGCACCACGATTTGGAATTACGGTACTGGAATACAGAGTCTTACCAATCTTATCGTGACCAATCGCATAATATATACCAGGGGAACGTACTAACTGGCTAACAATGACACGTTCAGCACCGTTGATGACAAACGTACCTGTCTCCGTCATTAATGGCAGATCACCCATGAAAATATCATGTTCATTGATTTCGTCATTTTCTCTATTGTGAAGACGCACTCTTACCTTCAACGGAGCTGCATAAGTAGCATCTCTTTCCTTACACTGCTCGATGGTATACTTTGCATCCTCTTCACAAAGCTGGAAACCTGTGAATTCAAGACTCAGCTTGCCGCTATAATCGGTAATTGGGGAGATATCCTCAAAAACCTCGTTCAGACCTTCATCCAGAAACCACTGATAGGAATCCTTCTGAACTTCAATGAGATTAGGCATATCTAAGACTTCCTTCTGCTTTGAGTAACTCATTCTCAAGCCTTTGCCAGCTTTGACTGGACGTATCCTGTTTTTATCCATTGACGTTTCACCCCTTGAAATTTTTTAGGTTTATTTTGAACTGCTCACGCAGAAACGACCACAAAATAAAGTAGCCGCAACATCTTTTCTCCCAATATCTTGTAGAAAAACAAATTTTTTTGAAGATATTTTTCAAAAAGACTTTGCATTTTCAGCATTCTGTGGTATAATATTTGTATGTGAGCACATAAAACACCACAATGGTGCATCTTTCATATTAGCATAGCGTTGTCAATCTGTCAAGAAGAATTTGGCAGATTTTTTTTATCTTATATTTTGTCACTTCAGTTCCTTCAATTCCCGATTCTGAATCTGAATTTCCCTGTCACAATACTGCAATACGGACCGACGATGGGTAATCAAAAGACAGGTCGGTGCCGGTGTCCAGTTACGGATGCCCTCCAAAACACGCAGCTCCGTTTCTTCATCCAGCGAAGAGGTCGCCTCATCAAGAATCAAAAACGGTGCCTTACGCACCAACGCTCTGGCAATCGCAATCCGCTGTGCCTGTCCCTCGGACAAACCATGTCCCTTTTCACCGATGACGGTATCGAGACCCTTCGGCAGACTCATCACAAAATTATATGCGGCAGCGCCCCGCAGCGCTTCATACATCTCCTCTTCCGTCGCATCCAGCTTGCCCATGCGGATATTTTCCCGAATGCTGCCGCTAAAGAGCGTATTTCCCTGCGGCACATATGCAATAAACTCGCGCGCCTTCGCATTCGCCGGCTCGCATTCTCCAAGGCTGTTATAAAATTGAATGCTTCCCATCGCGGTGTTCGTAAATGCCATAATCAACCGAATCAATGTGGTTTTTCCGACACCGGATTCTCCCACAATGGCAGTAAACTCTCCCGGACGAAATTCAATATTCGCATCCTTTAATACCAGTTCCTCCGTATAACCGAAGGAAAGCTGCTCGACCTTCACGCCTATGCCCTCCGGACGAATATTTTCTGTCTGCTTCTCCTCTTCCGGAAGCTTCTGCAAATCAATGATACGACCGGAGGAGGCTAAGACCGCCACAATCTTTGGTATGTATTCTGCCAGTGCAATAATCGGACCCTGCACGCGGTTTACTAACGTCAAAAACACCGACATCGTACCAAAGGTAATCTCACCGCGGGAAATACATATGGAACCCCATGCAAATGCCGCGATATACCCGAACTGAAAGGTCAGTCCCATGACCGTCGATGCCACCAGTCCCATTCTGCTCTTTTTTAACATCCAGTGCAACCGCTCATCTCTTAACGCTGTCAGACGATTTTCCGAATACTCCTCCGCGCAAAAGGATTTTACAATCAAGATATTTGCCAGACTTTCCTGTACAAACGAGCGATACTTTGACTCCGATTCCTGCACCTTGATTTGAAGCAGCTTCAACCGCTTTCCCAGCCAAAGACTGCTTATCGCCGCAATCGGTGCAATCACCAGTGACGCACACGCCAAACGCCAGTCAAAATACGCCAGTGTACAAAAGGTCGCCACCAGCTCAATGCTCAACCGGATGATTGCAGGTATTGTCGATGAAATTCCTTCCGCTACAATTCCCACGTCAGAAGTAAGACGCGTCATCAAATCACCGGTATGATACTTCATAATCTCCAGCCAGTTGGTATCCAGCACCTTGGTATAAACCTGCTTTCGAATACCAAATGCGAATTTTTCATTTACAATAACAACCACCAGCGTGGATATTACGGAAAACACCTGACTAATCAGCACCACCAGCACATACAGCAGTACCGTATTCATTACTTCGCCGCCGCCGCTCGCCTTATCAATCATTTCCTTTCCGATTAACGATAAGCCGATGGACGCAAACGTCGTCGCAATTCCCAACAGCATAATCAGAATCAGCTGCGGAATATATGGCTTCGAATATCGAATCAACCATTTCATATAACGGGATTGATTTTCCCAATCACCAAAGAACCGTTTTATCTTATCCAGCATTTGCTACCTCATTTCTGCGTTGTCTTTTCGCATTACGCCCTGAATTTATCTACCACTGCATAGCCCTGTCCGTCTCCGCCGGTTACAAAAAGCCTGCCGCAGCGCAGCCATGCATGTGCAATCATCGTTCCGTCTTTCTCTAAGCCACAGCCCAGATACAACGTCGTCTCTATCTTCTTTTTCCGCAGCAGCCGCTGTGCCGTCAAGGCACGCACCAGACATTTGCTTTCCCAGCGTGTCTTATTGCACACCTGATTCACTGCATAGGCTACCTTTTTTGCATAGCGGTACTCCTGCAACGTCGCTTCCTCCGGTGATTCCTCGCCTTCTGCGCCCCACTTGGCATTCAGCTTCTTGCTCTTTTTGTGCAGTATCTGAAACCGATATATCGCCGAATACATCCACGCCTTCAGCGTCAGGGTTTTATGTTCATTATAGCGGATAAACCGATATATTCTGCCAAACATCTATTCCTCTGCCTCCCGTTTCTTCCTTTGCTCTGCCAGCCGTTTCTGAACCGCAATCATACACAAGGCACCCAACACACCGCCTACCGTATTGGTTTCCAAATCCACCAGCTCCACATAGCCGCACTGCAGCATATACTGCTGCAGCTCAATGCTAAAGCTCATCAAAAAGCTGTAGCATGCTGTCATCAGAATCCTTCGCCAGCCCTTTTCCCTGTCCTGCAGCAGCAGAATCATCGCACCAAAGGGCAGAAAAAAGACCACATTCAGCAGATTTGCCGTATTGTCATCCATATTGCTTCCAAACCACAAAAGATTGGTCCGCACAATACGTTCCGGCATTCGGATACGTCCCTGCACCGCAAGCACCCACATAAAAATAGCGTACATACCGAGCAGAATCACCAGAAGTTCTTTGCGAAGATTGCGCTTTTCTCTGCACAGCCTTGCTTTTATTAACGCCACCAGCTGTACTACAATAATCAGCATTACCCAAAGCTCGACCAGCCCCATGAACTCGATGTGTCCCATCTCTTTCTCACTCATTTTTATCAGGCTCGCCCAGAACTTGTTCCAAAATTCACTCATTCCCTTGGTCCCTCTATCTCTTTCAACTACAATATTTGTTCATCAATCTTTTTGAACTCATCACTAAAATCCGTTTTACAAACAGGCTCCGGGATGTTATCCATACCGTTCAAAAACTGCTCCACTGCTTCTATGTTCTCGCAATAATACAAATAATCGCACTTTGCCAGTGTACGATACGTCTCATATACTTTATGATGATTATTTCCAAGTACAATGCATGGTGTTTTGGTAATCAAACTAAAAATCATTCCATGGAGGCGGTCCGTAATTACAAGACGAGCTTTTGCAAAAGTAGCCCATTTTTCTAATAATACCGACTCCCGCTCTTCCATTTGCAGTTCCTTGGCTGCTATGGTATCCGTTACTCTTACCTGCTTCGCATTCTTCTTCGCAATTTCATACAGCTGCTGCTTCTGCTTACTGTTTAACGCACTTTCTTTATCCGAACGCAAACAAAGTAAAATATCCTTTCTTGCTTCCGTATTCAGATTTCCTTTATCTAACGATACAACAATATCTACCATCTCTACTACCGGATTTGAAAACATCGCTTTCATAATCTCGGCCGAACGATGGTCTCTTGCAAAAATCGTCAAATCTTTGCACGCAGAATAAACCTTTTTCATTTCCTCCGCTGTTTTTCTGCCTTGCTCATCCTCCGACAAATAGATGGTTTGCGGAAAAACGATGATTTTATTTTTGCCAAAAGCACGCAATACTTTATTTCGGAATTCTTCCGCAAACGGATAAAGACTTCCCATATTTCCGCCGCCCTGACAAAAAATCACATCCTCTGCAGAAATCTGCTTTTTCAATGACGGAATCACTTCCGGTGTTTTCCAGCCGTCAATCACAAATAACTGATATTCCGGATGCCGCTGTACAAATGCCTCCAGATACGCCTGTATTGCATACGCAATTGCATGATCACCTAAGTTATCAAAGCACGGCAGCTCAAAAGCCACCAGTCTTTTTGTTTTGCCTGCAGACAAAGAAAAATCATACGGCGTTGTAAACCGGGCCTTCACTTTCTTCACTGCCTTCTTCGCCAGCCGTATTCCCTTTGCCATTTTCCTTCCGTATTTGTTATACGCTAAATATTTTTTGTAGACCTTCGGTGAGCCTGCATAAACGCGAAGCAGCTTTTTATCTTTCTCTGCAATAAGCGGATTTTGCAAAATCTCCGGTTCATAGTTCAGTAACAGCTCCCGCAAATAACCGCTTTCTTCTTCCTTGCCTACTTTATGCGCAAACCGAATACAGGTATAAATATACGGCAGCATCCCCGCAACTGCCCATTCCTTTAACCTCTGATTGCGCTTTTTTTCATAAAACTCACAGCGCTCCTGATGCGCCTGCACAATATCTTTACAATTCCGATACCACTTTTCATCCGAGCTATTCCGAAACGAAATACTGTCTTCTCTTATCTGATAAAAATACAGATAGTCCGGAATCCAACAAATCGTTTTCGCCTTATCAAACAGAAGATAGGTTGTAGCTATATCCTCAAAATTTCTGCGATACGGATATCGAATTCCTTCGAACACTTCTCTGGTATACAGCTTGTTCCAGGCATAATTTTTCATATCCTTATCCTGCAGCAGCAACAGCTGTGCCTCTTCTCCGGAAAGAATTTTCATCTCATCCCGCGGTGCTTCTTCCATCACCAGCTTCTCGCCCTGCTCCGTATAAAGTCCGCATACCACAATATCGGCCCGGCACTTTACTGCTGCCCGGTACAATTTTTCGTACATATCGTCCTGTACATAATCGTCACTATCCACAAAACCTATATATTTGCCTTTTGCAACCTCTAGCCCTGCATTTCTTGCATCGGACAAACCACCATTTTCTTTATGAATTACCAGGATTCTATCATCTTTTGCCGCATACTCATCACATATCACAGGACAGTTATCCGGAGAACCGTCATCCACTAGAATAATTTCCAAATTCGGATATGTCTGGCGCAGCAGTGAATCGACGCATCTATGAATATATTCTTCCACCTTATACACCGGGACAATAATTGTAATCAAATCCTGTTGATTCATTCTATACTTCCTCTCTTCCGCTCTTTTCTTTTACAGAATAGAAACAGCATTTACCTATCAGCCTTTTCTCAATAAAACAGCCTTTGCTTTTCTCCAGATTATCCGGAAGCCTTCTGTTCTGCAATATGCAAGCATGAAAATCACACCACAAATTCCGCCAATGATAACTCCCTTGATAATCAATGTTCCCCAATTCGTTGCTACAAACTCTTTGCTTACAAAAGATAATCCATAAACGGATAAAGCTACCAAGCACAGATTCTTTATTAAAGAACCATAATACCCCGATACCTTGCTTCCCAAATATTCTTTGAACAGAAGCTTAGGCTCGTACCAAAAATAAGTAGACAATCTGGCAACCGCAGATGCAAAAATAATTCCTGTAATTCCCCACAAATGTCCGAAAATAATCGACAAAACAATGTTCAATACAGCTCCCGTCAACATAATATATTTAGTTTTTATGTATAAGCCCGCTGCATCACGGAATGTCCATAATGGTTGCAAAACACAAGCCAGATAGGTGTTTAGGGTAATTGCCAGTACCGTAACCGTAGAAAGCGCAAAGCTCTCGCCCAACCATACCTTCACAAAATCATTTGCCATCAAACAAAACACACTGCTGATGACACCGCAGAAAATAAAGCTTGCAGATTGCATTGCATTAAATATTTCCAATCGCTTTGCCTGCGTTTCTTTTACAATCAAATTTCCGATGCTTGCCGTAAGCGCCGAAAAAACAATCTGCTCTAATAAAAGCAGCTTACTGCTGACCATCAGATAATTGGAATACACACCAACCATCGCGGTGCCTACAATAACAGAAATCAATATATTATCCGTTGCAGTAAATAAAGTTGTGCTCATCTTGTAAATGAACACCGATTTCATGTTAGCTATAATACCGTTTGTTACTTCTTTGTTTACCTTCTGTATCAGCTCTTTTTTGCGCAAAAACGGAAACTCTTTTTCCGTCCTTTGAGATGCTATAAAATTAATTATAAACTGCGCAATCACACCTATTGCCAGATACAACACGTAGTTTTTGGTAATCCAAAGCAAGACCATTTGCAAGACCACTTTTAATACAGAAAACAGCATTCGGATTTTCACAATCATATAATCCTTTTGGTCTGCAGTCAGTATGGTCGTTTTATAAACGAAAAGATAAGATATTACCACATTCGCAAGCGCAAACAGATAATATACTTCCAAAAGCGGAATGTCCTGTTCCGTATTTACCAGATAATCCAAAAACGGAATGCAGGCAAGTCCCAATATCAATACCACTAACGCGATTACATTGTAAATCTTTTTATAAAAATCTACCAAGGAAATCAGCTGTCGTTCATCCCGCTCTGCCAAGGGCTTATAAAAGCTGTAAGCCATCGCAGTGTTAAAGCCTAAATCCGCCATAGACAGCAATGTCAGTACATCCGAAAAAATACCGTTCAAACCCAAATATTCTCTTCCCAATACCTGAATAAAAACCGTACGCGATACAAAGCTCAAAATCAGCGTAACTGCCTGATATATAAAGCCCATAACCATATTCTGCGCCGATTTCTTCACTCGTCCGTCCTTCATCTGTACTGCCCTTCCTTGCTACCTATTTTCTAAAATTCAATTGCAGGGAACGATATATGTTCTGCAGCGTCTCTACCTTTTCCTGCTCCATGGAAAAGACCTGCTGCTTTTTTTCTCGTTTTCCCTTGTTCATTATTCCGTTGATTCCGCGCATTACCCATGCAACCGGCAACAGCCAGGTATGCTTTTCCAACCAAGGATAATGCTCTTTCATATACTCTATTCCCGGAAAATAGTACCACGTTTTCAATGAGCCCCCACGCTCTGCCTGGTCCTTGACAAATTGTCCCCAAACACCGTTTTCACCCTTGCCGTAAATTCCGCAATCCACCATATAATCAAATAACTGATTGTAAAATTCCGTAGCTTCCTTTTTTCCAAGCAATATCTCTGCCAGCATCCTCATATGCTCTTCAAATTTCGTCAGCCCTAGCTTCTGTAATTCCGTATTCAAATACTTCTTATCCAGTACGGAATCGTATTCTTTTAAATATATATATATATCTGCCACATTGCGGATTCCGCATCCGTTTTCATAAAAATGCTTCGCCATATGCGCAATCATATATATATAAAAATCTTCTTTTGAAAATTCATAAGTATACTGCGTTCCCGGTGTCTGTACTACCCTGAAATTGTCTTTGTAATACTGATATTGCCCCTTATCTACATTTTTGTCATAAAGCGCCCAGTGTGCTTCCAAAATAAGATTCGGCTGCTTCAAAAAGACTGCATGATGCTTTACCTCTTGAAGTTTACCATAGCCTGCTTTTGCAAGAATTTCTTCTGCTTTTTCAAAAGACTCTTCATAAAGCATAAAATCAATATCACTCATTTCCCGCATTTCCGGTGTAGGATACAATTGTTTTAATATCACACCCTTTAATACCTGATTGCGAATTCCTGCCTGCTCGAACTTTTGTTGCAGCGACCTTGCTTCAACCACCTGCATCAAGGTTTGCAAAATACTATTCTTTACCTGACCGCGGAATCGATTTGCATACTCCTCCGGGAGCTCCAATTTCAATAAAGCTCCCAGAATCAAATACACCATATGTCCACGCTTTGCAATATCTTCCAACATCTCCAACGTAATACCTTCCGGTACCGGTGCCGGAGTTCTTTTCTCAAATTGGGAAAGAACTAATTCACCCAGATACTCCATTATCTGCGTTTTTTTCACCTGCTTTTGCATTCTTCCTCCTTCTCCTTTCCCCATAACAAACCTCTATTCTGCTAACGCTTCGGACTCTGCCAATTCTTCTTTCTCCGCCTCTGACAAAATATCCGCACGTCCTGCCTCAATCACTTCTCTGTTACCGCCCTTCTCTACAAGCTCTTCTGTATAATACAAAATATACTCTTTTCGCAATGCAAAGAAACTACGGATTTTTTCCAGCTCCGCCTTATAGTAATCCGATGTAGTATTTCCGTTAAAGCGCTTGTAGCTGCTCAGACTTGCTTTTTCCATGCTGCTTCCAATCTGAGCCAATGCTTCCTCAACCTTTTCCATGGTAAACACTTCCTCTGCCAGTGTTTTCATCGTTGCATCCAGCTGTTCCCTGAACTCTCGATTCATTAACAACGATTGAAAAAAGGCATCCTGTGTTACCGACGGCATCAAAAAGCTATCAATACTGTATGTCGTTTTCATGCCCAGATATCCATTGTGCATCGAATTATCAAATTGAGGTAAAACAAGTCTCCAAAGTCCGTCACCGTATTCGGAATCCTCGGTCGTTTTCCAGCTTCTCCACCATTTGTTGGTGTTTCCGTAATCCGCATTCGCCAAGTACATATTGATACATATGTTGTCAATATAGCTTTGGATATCCAACTGATTTTTTACTGCTTCGTAATTTGCTTTTATACTCAAATCATTCAAAATCACATTGTTCTTAAGTTCGATATAGCTGGCCTTTTCCTCCGGCTCCTGAAGAATTCCGTTGCGTCGGAACATAAGCCGCGTATCACCGGTATCATAAGAGGTCTGCAAATACCCGGTATCAAAATTTTCTCGAAGCATGTACAATCCCCAATACTCACCATCTACAAAAACAATGCATGGTTCCGTATCCAGTGCTGCATCCGTATATTCGTCCAACAGAACCTGTACCAGCTGCTCACGAATTTTGTATCCGTTATCCGAATGATAGGTCGTTACCTGCAACAGATTGCTTGCCGAGTTGAAGTATTTTGTTAACGTAGAACCCTGTTCTGGAAGCGCACCCTTGGATTTTATCGTAAAGCTCTTTTGGCTGCTTGCAATGCTCATATCCCACGCAATCCCAAGCTGTACTTCGCCTTCATAGCTCTTATCCTTATTCGCCTCGAAATACTCAATATATGCCGGCTTTGTCCAACCATTAAAATAGTTTGCCGCCTGCTCTATGCTTCCGGACGCAACCGCATCCTCATAGGAGCGTCCCTTTACATAAATACCGCTGAAATAGTCAAACAAATTCTCCGGATTGGTTGTAATCGAAAGCACCGGCAGATTCACATAATCCGTATCATACATAAATCCGACAAAATACGATGCTGTCTTTTCCTCTAACTGCTTGCCCGCAGCATCTACGAGAATCGCCCGCACAATAGTCCCCATATCAATACTGTTCGGTGTAAAAAAATTCTCCTGCATTCCGGTAGCATAGACATAATTTCCGCCACTGCGGTTTGTAATCGTAAGCGGCTCCGAATAAAGCGCAGACTCTGTGGTCGGCTGGGTGCCGTCGGTCGTATAGTATACCTTACAGTCCTTCGGCGCTGATATCTCCAACGAAAATGCCGACTCATAGAAGCCACCCGGCACCGAAAAGCTTAGCTGTTCCTGCGCCTGCACGGTTGCCTGCCCATTGTCAGCCCCCTTCGTCGCTGTCAAAAATGCCTTCTCAATTCCTCCGTCCGTTACCGCACCAAAGCTTTCGTTCGCCTGCAACGCAGGAATTATCATATATTCCAGACTTTCACCGTCCGCCTTGCGCAGCTCTAACACCTTGTCACAGTAAGCATCCAGCGTACTTCCAAGCTCCAACACCGCATGCTCCCCTGCCGCAAGCGTCCAATCTGCCGCTGCCTCATAAAGCAGGTCTCCGCCAACATACACCTTAAGACCGCCCAGCGCACAATTGGTCTTGCCGGTATGATACAGCTCCAGCCAGCCTGCCTGATTCAGCTCATTTATCATAACACCGGTCGTCAGACCGCTGCCCTGTCCCGTCATCTCGCCTATAGTTCCGCCGCCCTGTAACTCGCCGCTGATGTTGCCCAGAGTTTCTTCCTTCTGTTTTTCTTCTGCCTTTGCCGTTTTCATAATATAAATCAAGCCTGCCAGCGCGACCAGGCTCAGCACGATGACAAGAATATCCTTTACGGAAAACTTCTTTCCTACCGGTTTTTCTGCCTTACTCATTTCCTGCCTCTTTTCTCGTCCCTTTTACAATTCCGGCAACGTTGTCTGATTCTTCTGTGCCAGATAATATGGGTAAAAAGGAATCTCTTTCTTTAAATGTTTATACCGACGCTTCCGCACCACAATCTGCACCTTGTCGTACAGCTTCGGATGCTTCTGAATCGCCTTCTTAATCCGGTTCTTTAAGGATTTGGAATCATCCGCCTTGATGCGCCATTCTCCTGCACAGAGATGAATCGCATAATGCTTACCGGTCAGCGTACCGATTTCAAAATACTCCTTCGGGAAAATCACAAAATCCTTCATATCCTGAAATTTATTGTTCAGACGAAACTCCGGATAACTTTTAAGAATATAGTAGGTGTAATAATAATTACTGGTCGCATAGCCATCCACTACCAGCTTACCATCCCTTCGGTTAAACACCTTACCATCCGGATTCTTTCCGAATACCGTATCGTCATACATATCAAGCAATGCCTTAATCAGCGGATTTCCCTTCTCTGCACCAATGATTGCCGAGCCCACCGAGCAATCAAAGATGAAATTCAAAAACGCCGGATACTCTAACAACGCATCAAAGGATTTGTACACCTTCACATCCGTATCCATATAAATGCCGCCGTATTCATAGACTGCCTTTAAACGATAATAATCCCCGATAAAGCCTAACTGCTTTTCTGCATAGGTCCTTCGCACAAAATCATTCTCATCAAAGCTGCAATTCGACTCGTCCCAGCGAATTACCTGATACCCCTCTAACTTGCTCCAAGAGTCTACACATGCCTGCAAATCCGGCGGAAGCGGCTTGCCTCCGAACCAGCAATAATGAATAATCTTTGGAATACTCATACAAACTCCTCCTTTTTAAAACTCTCCCCGGCGTATTACCACATCGTAGAAGGTTCCTTGCTTTTTCATACCCTCGGCATCGAAACGGGTACTCAGCTTATGAATTCCCGTCTGCCGACACAGGATATCGTATTTCTTTTGATCAAATTCATCGAATATGTAGGTTGCCAGAATATGCGCATCTGCCTGACTGACAATCGGCATGTTCTTATAGTCCTCCTCGTAATACTCCAACGCCATCGTCAGAAAGAGATGGAAAATAAAATAATGCACCGCCCGGTTATGCTCGCGCCAGTAAGTATACAACAGCTCTCTGACCAAATACAATACATTGTTGTCCGTACTGCTGTAAATCAGCCAATTGTTCAGTTCCATAATCTCCGGATTAAACCCAAAGTAATAAAAGCTGTACATAAACAGCGGCTCCTGCTCAACCTGCCGCAGCAATGTCGCGTCCGTACAAAGCACCGTGGCATCAATCCAGTAGCCACCGTATTTTAACAATAGCTCTATCCGCACCAAATCCGTAAAATGAGCCGCACCAATGATACCATCCTGCCACTTCCTTACGATATCCTCCGGCATCGTAATATACTCGAAGATATTGTTTTGATCCAACAATACAATGGTCTTGTCCGGCAGCTGCTTCTGTAACGATTCGTAACAGCGTTTTACTAACTCCGGTGCCGCATCCATGCCCTGCAGCCAACAGACCCATACCGTATTCGTATTGACCTGCTTGTTCGTAGCTTCCCATTCTCTTTTTGCGGTACAACGCGCAACGTATTTTTTCTTCAGACGTTTATAATAAAGCATCCGATGCTTTTGTGCCACCATGACATTGTACAAAAAGGACAGCTTTTCGCCACGGTATTTGGTTTTTAGCATAATATTGTCATAGATGGAACCCAAAAGCATATGGTCCTGTATTTTGTGCTTTAATTTTGTTAAACCTACCTTACTCATTCCAATCCTTTCTGTATCAAATGTATTTCTTCGTACCCTATCTTTTCAGCTTTCCAAGAATCCGATAGGACACACTTATTGTCCTGCACATCTTCGCCTGAATCATTTTTTTCATCAGACGCTTTCTGAACTGCTCGAAGTTTACACCGTCTAACGCTTCAATAAACAGCGAATCCTCACAGATTCTTTTTATTAACTGCTGCTTTCTCTTTGCCGTTAAATCCTTTTGACAGCTGATTTGCTTTAAATGCATAATAACCAATGTCACATAAAGCTTTGCAAAACGTTTTTTCTGCTTTTCGTTGTCATGATAGCGTTCACAGTATCTCATTGCATTTTTATAATACTGTGTTACCGAATCAAAAAACGTTTCATAAAACCGAGTAATCAAACTGCCGGAAGAGCGTACAAAATACTTATAATACATTTGGTTATTTACTACCAGCTTCTCCGCAACATTCAATAAGTTCGATGCAAAAATAATATCCTCATAAATCGGATAACGTGTATCAAAATACAGCTTATTTTTATCCAATAGCTCTTTGCGAAGCATCTTATTCCATGGGGCGTTAAATACCTCCGTATCCATCGTCGGAATCAGATACTCCCTAAAATACTCTTCTGCATTTCCTACAAACAAACGCTCCATCGCGTTCGGCTTTAGCTGTCCCGTATCTACGTTGTAATACCAGAAGCAAAACATAACCACATCTGCCTGATGTTCTTCTGCCAGCCTCACATTATCTTCAATCACTGTTTTTTCAAAGGTATCATCTACATCAAAGAAAATCACATATTTGCCGGAGGCAGCCTGAATTCCCGCATTTCTTGCACCGCTTAGCCCTTTATTCTCCTGATGAATTACCCGGATTCTGTCGTCTTTTTCTGCATAGCTGTCGCAAAGACTTCCGCTATTATCACGACTTCCGTCATTTACGACAATAACTTCGATCTCTTTGTATGTCTGAGCCAGTACACATTCCATGCATGCATCAATATATTTTTCCCCGTTATATACCGGAACAATAATACTTACAATCGGTTTCACCTGCCCACTCCTCTCTTTTTGATGTATTTTGATTCAAACACCGTTATCTGCTTTGCACTATTGCCTTCTTCCTCTGCCAAAGCTGCATAAATCGCAAAAGCAACATACAAATACTTCAAGGTCTGCAACGAATCTACCCATTTCAAGTTAATCAAATAACATATGATTCCCATCAGAATGACCTTGATTAATGCCGATTGCCCCTTTCGTATCTTTTTTATCATCTCTATTACAAAATAGCCTACAAAAATAATATAGCTAATCAGACCCGGATAAGCATATCGGATATATTCTGCAATATAAAAGTTATCCACCGAACGTACAAAGGAACCATTGATTTCTGCCGCAAAGGTTCGCTTACGCCCGATTCCCAGCAAAGGATTCAGCCAATCCACCTGAAATATATATTTCAGCTGCGCACGATAATTGGAGCTACTGCTCAGCGCACTCGGGTTCGCACCGTACTTCACTGACATCTCTGTACCCAAAATCTCATCCAATATGGTTGTAATCTGAAGCATCATATAGCTTCCCAATGCCGTATTTTGAAAAACCACCAAAAAAACAGCCAATGCCGCAATTAACAAAACACATATCATTAAAAATTTCTTTTGATTTTTCCGGCTTGATACAAAAAACATCAAAATAATTTCAATCACAAATACACCCAACGTCGAGCGTGAGCCGGTCAGAAATACATTCAGTGCCAGCATAAGCAGCAGCGGAAAATGTGCAAACACATTGACCTCTTTCAATTTTTGATCATAACACGCAAAGGGTGTCATAAGAATAAGCATCAGACCATAGCCCAGCGAGTGATTGGCAGAGCTCATAATCCGATAATGTCCGGAACGTATAAAACGTCCGGTATAGATTCCTTTGACCGTTTCCAAATACGAAAACGGCGATACTCCAAGGACAAATTCCACAAGTCCGAGGAATGCTAAGATATAACAAAAGATCCGCAAATACTTGACCGTCGCCTCTACGCCTAACACATCCCGTACCAGATATACCAGCAGATAAAGAGAATACAGCTCAATAAAGGGATTTAGGAATGCATTGATATCCACGCGCAGCACCATCGTATATCCGATAACGATAAGATACGGTATCAGTGCCTTCGTAAAGCCTGAATTCAAAATCATTCCCACAAAGCTCTTTTTTCGCTCCGTATCTGCAATGATAAACAATGTTACCAGCACAATCATAATACGAAGTAATGTAAAATCAAACACCGGAAGCGGCAGACCAAAATATTGAGGCATCACAAAGAGAGAGAACAAAAACGCAATCGCAACCCAGCGAAATACTTTTTTCTCTCTCGACGGCTTAATATATTTACTGATTACCATATTGCCTTCTGCCATCCTGCTTCCTCACCTTGCTCCGGTTGTTCTTCTGTCAAATTCTTTTACCGAATGCCTATCCCTTGATTGCCATGTACAGCTCCACCGGAATCGACCGCCTCTTATGATAACAATCTGCATATGCAAACATCAGCTTAAAGGTATTCCAATATTTTTTCTGCTCCAGCAATTCGATGCGCAGCTCGGTTGCCCGAATGTTTCGCTCCAAAAGCTTCTGCTTCTTCGCCGAAAGTCCCAGTGCCTTTGCAAACCGCAGGGTTGCCCTGTGACTGTCCGACAGCTGCTTTAAAAATCGAATCCGCTTTTCCATATTGCGCATCTTCTGCAATGATACATTCGACGAATGAAGGCGTCTGCGCAGCGTATAGGCATGGTACATATACAGACCATCCATGCACAGTGCCAACTTCCACACATACTCATCATGCGCCCAGCCCTCGTACCAGTACTCTTTTGTTTTCTCGAAAAAGCTGCGGCGGATGCACATCGTACAGCCCTGACAGCCGATGAAAATATTCTTCGCCCGATACTCAAGCTTCTCCAAGGATTTATCGTTTTTGAACTGCTTTAATTCCCATTCCGGCACGCTCATCGCATCCTCCGAGCTGACAAATGGTTCAAACTCCGAACCCAGTAACTGAATTTCCGGATGGTCTGTCATCAGCTGCTCCATTTCACGCACTCGGTTCGGCAGCCAGATGTCATCCTGGTCACAGAAAAAAATCAAATTCCCCGTGGTCTTTTTCACTGCGCCGATAAAATTAGAAGCATAGCCTAGATTCTTCGGATTGACTTCAATTCTCCAGTCCGGTGCAAGCTGATGCTTTTCAATATATTCCCGTACCACCTCTACCGTTGCATCCGAGGACTGGTCATCACAGATGATTACCTCATCCACCGGTCTGGTCTGGGTACGAATAGATTCCAGCTGCTCGATTATGTATTCTGCGCCATTGTAGGCCGCCATTGCTACTGATAGTTTCATGCTCTTCCTCGTTTCTGCATTTCTGCCATGTCCTTAGCCCTTCATCAGCTTTCCTAACACGATGGCAAGCAAGCGGCTGTTCCAGCGCTTTACCAGTCGGATATAGCAGCCGATTTTTCCGGTAAAATACTCATTGCTCCGATACTTCGGAAAATGCTCCTTAATAAACGCAAAGGTAGTATCCAAAAGCTCCGTCTGCAATGCTCTTTCCTGTACTCTGCCAATGCGGCTTAACGAGCTGCAAAGCAATATCTTTACGCAGAAATACTCCAGCTCCTTTTGATACTCCTCATAAAAGCCCTGCTTTTTATAAAAATCCAAGATATCCTGCAATACTTTAAAAATATCTGCTACCCGGCGACTCTTGTTCGCATTCATCGTCGAGTTGCCGCGCAGAAAATAGTACACCGGATGCTCCGGCAAATACTCTGCTTTCCTCACATACGGTATCGTCTTGATGTAAAAGGCGGTGTCCTCGTAAATCAATCCTTCCGGAAACACAATCGCATTTTCCAGCAGTACCTCTCTGCGATACAGCTTATTCCACGGCGAAACCTGCGGGTCAATAAACATATCCTTCTGATTCTTGTACGCACGAATATTGCCTCTGGTTTTTAGCTCCTGCATTCCCTGCTCGGTTTCCTGAATGTAATGATAATGGCATTCGACCAAATCACAGTCCTTTTCCTTTGCCAGCCGGTACATTCTTTCATACATGGTACGGTCCACATAGTCATCCGAATCCGCAAAGCCGATGTACTCCCCGGTACATTCGCGGATGCCAAGATTCCGCGCCGTCGCCTGACCGCCGTTTTCCTTGTGCAATACCCGCACCTTATCCGGATATTTCTTGGCATACTCCTCCAAAATCTGCGGCGAATCGTCCGTTGAGCCGTCATTTACGATTACAATCTCAATCTCCTCCAGTGTCTGTCCCACCAGCGCATCCAGACATCGCACCAGATACTGCTTTGTATTATATACCGGTACAATCACACTTACCTTCTTCATCCCTGCCTCCGTTCTGCAGCAGAAGCTGCTCTGTCCGCTTCATAATCTCCTCTGCTGCACCGCCAAGCCGCTTTAGCGCCTTGGCAAAGCTCCGATATTTTTTGTCAATTCCATGAATGTCACTGCCCAATGCTGCGACACAGCCGGCTTTCCGATACTGTCTGCAAAGTCTGTTCTTGCGCAGACTGCAGATGGAGGCTGTATTTAACTGCACCAGTATGCCTGCTTCTACCAGCTCCATAACTGTCCGGTACGAATAACGCTCCGCGTGCGCCAGCACCACCTGTATCCCGCATTCCTGCTGTATCCGGCAGACCGATGCGATTAAGGCTGCTTCTTGCTGCTTCGCAAACGGCAGTTCGAGCAGTAACACCCTCGTTCCTTCAATACAAAGCCTCTGTAATCCTTCCATTCGCTCGATTCCGGCACAGGCAAGCACCTCCGCACCCGCTAACACCTTGGGCGCACTCTGCCGCTCTGCTTTTGAGGACGGCACCATGCTCTGATATACCTTCCACTGCATCTTAAGTGCCTGCATTGCCTCTGTCCTCTTTCGCAAATAAGACTCTACGGTATGCAGATGCGGGTAAAAATGTGAGGTTGCAACCACTACGTCTATCTTTTGCTGCGCGGCAAGCTCTAATTGCCTGCAGGCAACCCCGACATCCTCACAGCCATGGTCCAGTCCCGGCAAAATATGCGCATGAAAATCAATTCTTATACTTCGTTTCATATCCATACTGCTTATAATTATAATCCGGCGATTTCATCGAAATCCCGTTATAGATAAAACCACAAATATTTGCACCCAAAGCCTCCAGCTTTCGTACAATCATCTCTTCCCGGTCAAACTTTGTTATCTGCTCACATACCACCAAAATATACGCGGTAATCTGCGTTCCCACTGCCAGCGCATCCGACACAATACCAACCGGCGGCAAATCCATCAAAATAACGTCATAAACCTTTCTGCATGCCTCTAACAACGCAGCAAAATGGTCACTCATCAGCAGCTCCGTCGGATTTGGTGGAAACATACCGGAGAAAATAACATCCAGATTTTCATCCACGTTCGCTATTTCCGGCTGCTCAGTCATCCCCGCCAGATATTCACTCAAGCCGGTTTGGGTCTTCTCCATACGCAGCAGCTTATGTAATTCACTCTTGCGCATATCCGCATCGACAATCAGCACACGCTTGCCTGCCTGCGCAAAGGAACGCGCAATATTAATACTGTTTAACGACTTTCCTTCGTTCGGGTCTGCACTGGTCAGCGCATATACTGGGCATTTTTCGCCCTTTGCCGTAAACAAAAGATTGGTACGCAGATCACTGTATGCTTCCTTCATCACAAACGGACTGTCCTGCTGCAACAGCAAATCAATCGTTTCTTTTTTCTTTTGCGGCACCATACGCGGTATCGTACCAAGAATCGGTATCGTAAAGATATCCTCAATCTCGTACTTCCGGCGCACCGTAGTATCCAAAAGTCCCTTAATCAACGCAATACCTGCTACCAGCACAAAGCCCAGAATCGCACCAAGCAATGCATACTTGATAATACTGGTCGACGCATATGGCTGCGTCGGCAGCTCTGCCGAATCCAATACCTCAATACCACCCGATTTTACAATTCGGATAATCTCTGCCGGTGCCAGCTCTCCGATAGCATTGGCTACCATCATCGCAAACATCGGGTCTTCGTCGTACACACTTACGATAAATACCGTCGTATTCGAAACCGAGGTGGCTCCGATACGATTTTTCAAATAATTCGTGGTATAACCGTAATCATCCAAATTCAGACTCTCTAACACCATCGTCAAAAAGCGGTTGCTCCTCAATATCTGCATATAGCTGTCCAGCAGCGAACGCGCCTGTGTTACCTCAGAGGTACTCAGATTCACGCCGGTATCGGTAATATAATCCGGATTGCTGTAGGCATAGAAGGAAATCCTCGCCACATAGGTGGACGACTGCGTCCGATAGGCGAAAAAGCCTGCTCCCAGTGCCAGAAGCATCGCCGCCAGTATCATATACTTCAGCTTTGATTTTATAATCCAAAATATTTTTTCCAAATGAAAATTAGATAGTATTGTCTGAAACATCTTTTCCTCCAATCCATAGCGTCTATGGCATTTTAGTATATAACTAACTTCATTATACTGCATTTTCTATTTGCATACAAGATTTTTCTAACCACTTATTTCCTCTGCATTTTACATCAATTATTGCAGTTTTATATCTTGCATGTCAAAGAATGTGATGCCAAGTTCTAATACTTCATTCTTTAAATAGTCATCAAAATTTTTTCTCGGAATATTCGTATACGGACTATTCATAGAAATCCGAACCGTCTTAGCACCTTCCGGCACCGCACATACATAATAGAGTGTTTGCAGTTCGAGTACACGATAGATTTTACCATTCTTAACCGTAAGCGGAAGTACCTGACCGTTTTTGTCATAAAAGGCAATGCGCTGCAGCCAAATATCCGTAGCTTCTTCCGTCGCCACCAGATTTACCATGCAATGGCTTCCCTCCGTCACCGGAATCTCTTCTGTCGCAATCGTTCCCCAATAGCTGAACACAACTTCGCCTGTCTTGGTATCTAACATACCATCCTCGTACTGTTCCGGCTGATTGATATATATTCCATTCTCTATAGTACACATTTTCCCTTCTGCGCCATCTAATAATGCCTGTATCATCCCTTTGTCCGAGTTCGCATAATGATTTCGATCAATGATGGCATAATTCGAACCATTATCCCACCAAATACATTTCATTCCATGCGCTGCAGCTCTTGCCACATAATTCGCCGCCTGAATTTCTCTTAAGTCAGGGAACTCATAAGAATTCGATGTACCGAATTCACCGATAATAATCGGCACTCCGAGCTTGTTTGAAAAGGCTTCCAGCTCACTCAGCTCAGGTTCCAGCACCTGACTAAACTTCTTGGTATAAGTATGTACCTCGATTACAAGCCGGTCCTCTACCACATCTTTAGGCAAGACAAACGCATTTCTTATCTTTGCACCAATGCCATCCAAAAGTGTCGGTACAATCAAAATTCGCATCGAATTATTGCCGCCGGTAGCGCGTACCGCATCCACAAAAATTTGATTCAAACAATTCATCTGCGCCGCAGCAGTCGCTCCATAGCTCCAGCTCTGTTCCAAATTGTCTATCTCATTGTACGCTTCAAAAATCAAATGCTCATCGTAGGTTTTAAAATGCTCCGCAATCTGCGTCCACAGCTCCTCCGCGTATTTATACACCTTCTGTATTTCCGCATCACTTACCCCGGCATAAAAAATCGGTTGCTCATGATGTGCATTCAGAATAACATATAAATCATTTGCGATGGCATAATCCACAACATCCTGTACACGTTGCAGATATTGCTCTCCTATTACCAATTCCCCTGCTTCATTTATCTCCGTGTTATAATACCAGGTAACAGGAATTCGGATGGTATTGAAACCACATTCTGCCACATAGTCAATCAGCTCCTTGCACACATAAGGATTGCCCCAGTTCAGCTCCTGCTTCAGATTAGCGTCCAAACCGCGATTCACGGATTTGGAATCCAAAGAATTTCCCAGATTCCAGCCTACATTGATAGCATCGACAAACTCCTGCGCGGATAAGCTGCTCATTACTGTGTTATGCGGGTATTTCACATACTTCTCTATGAGCACCTTACCCTGCTCTGTCGCCATAAAACCACCCAAATCAAAGGCTTCCTGAGATGTATGGGAAAGGGATATTGCTATGTATTTTGTTTCCTCCTGCTTCTTCCATTTGTATCCGTTCGCAAGTGTTGTTGTTCGAACCACTTCCCCTTTTTCTGAGATTTCCGTGATTTTTAACCGGTATTTCCCCTCCGGAAGTCGAATCCAATAGTAATCGTCCTTAACGATACAACCTTCCGTATAAGCAAAATTACCTGTCGTTAACGCATACTTTCCCGTTGTTCTGGAATAATCTCCGTTATACCACTTCGTAACATCTGCAAAATCCACTTGCTCTAAAGCTACCACTTTATATTCTTGCTGTGGCACTTCTTTGGAAAGCTTTAATTCAAAGCCAAGTTCAAACAATCCTCTTAAATTAACGCCCCACTCCTTCGAACGCATGGTAACGGTAATATACTCTGTATTTTCTTGTTTTTCGAATTTACTTCCATCGGACAAATTATCCGTATACTTAAGCCACGACTTATCTGCATTATATTCATGAATGTCTACAACAATTCTGGAATCATTTATCGAAAGATAGTATACATCTTCTTCCGCTATCTTTAGATATTCTTTGGTGCATATACTGCCATTCCCCTCTTCATATCCGCCTCCCCAGCTTTTATACCAACCATTCTTATAACTCTCCGGATTCGACAATGTCTCTCCCATTTTTTCAATCTGCGGTACCGGTGTCGGCGTTGGTGTTACTGTCGGTGTTGGTGTCAAGGTTGGCGTCGGCGTTACTGTCGGTGTCGGTGTTAACGTCGGTGTCGGCGTTACTGTTGGTGTCGGTGTTACTGTTGGCGCCTGCGTTGCTGTTGGTGCCTGCGTTAACGTTGGTATCGGCGTTGCTGTTGGTGTCGGCGTCAATGTCGGTGCCTGCGTTACTGTTGGCTCCGATAACCGGGTCGGTTCAATCGTCACACTCGGTTCCGGTGTTGGTGGCATCTCCGACTCTACCTTCTGTTGGCCGCAGCCTCCAAGCAATAATCCTAAAATGAAACATCCTGCTAATTTTCTTTTATATCGCATACCCTTTACCTCAAACTTCTTTTACTTTTCTTTTATTCTACACTATTTCACATAGCCAAACAAGGAATATATTCCTTGTTTTTTTCTCTTCTTTGCAGTATAATAATAGTATATTTTTATACATTAAAAATATGGGGTTTATAGCTGACAGGAGGACGATACATATGGACAGAACCACAACCATTCGCATGAAAAAAAAGCTGAATGTTACGGATCTTGCAGGCGAGAAGGTTATGATTGATTTTGAATCCGGCAAATACTTTATGATCAAAGGCTCCGGAAACGATATCTGGGATTTGATTCAAAATGAGATTACCGTAGGTGAGATTATCACACACCTGCTTTCGGAATATGAGGTTTCCGAGGAAGAGTGCGAAGCTTCCGTACTCGCATTCTTACAGCGCATGAAGGATTTGGATTTTATTTTCTAGCAAAATCCATCCCTTACCTTTCAAAAAACCATCTGTAGTCTTGTGCTCACGCACAGTTACAGATGGTTCTTGTTTTTTATTCTTCAAGTGCCTTTTTTAGCAAATCACGTTTCGTCAAAACGGCATTCAATCAATTTTTCTCAATGAAATCCAAAATCAAATTCTCCACCTTGCTCTCCGGTGCCGTATATGGCTGAAACGCAAAGCTTTTTGCCTTTTCGATGTACTGCTTTAACTCCGCTACCTCTCTGCAACAAAGCACACAACCCTGTTCCTCAAAGGCTTCCGCAATCTGCAGCTGATGGTCATCTACATGCTCATTGTATTTTTTCAAACGCGGGACCACTACAATCGGCCGCTTCGCCTGAATTCCGGTCATAATCGTGCCGACCCCGGAGTGCGTAATCAGCACACTACATTCCTGTATCATCTTCGCAAATTGTGTGGTGTCAACAAAAGCACTGTATTTGCAATGCTTCGGTTGGTAGCTCGAGTTGCCGCACTGTACAAATATCTCCTCCGATACTGTCTGTGCCAGCTCATCTGCCGCCTGAATCAATCGGTTCATTTCAAATTTTTGTGTTCCCAATGTTACCAGAATCAAAAAATACCACCTCCCAGAACCGACTTCGGATATCTCTTTTGAATATCCTCCCACTGTACAATAAACAAATCCGCCAGTCGGTACACCAGCTTACCGGTCAGTGAAGGCTCATGCACTCTGGCAAAGGATTCGATATAGATAACCTTTTTACGCTTCAGCTTTGCAACCACACAAAACGGGTACGCGACCAATGCTCCGGTTGTCACCACAAAATCCGGATTTTCCTTCTTCAAAAGCCTCCATGCCCGAAAAAACAACGCTACAAACTTGAACGGAAATCTCCACTCACGCCGATTTATCTGCGGTACAAAGTACTGCTGCCTGCAAAAATTCTTTACCTCAAACTCACTTTTTTCTGTTACCAAAAAGCAATCATACTGCTGTTCCAGTTTCTTTAATCTCGAAATCTCCTCCAAATGTCCTCCGGAAGATGCTACCATACATATTTTTTTCATTCCCACAACGCCCCCAATTTCATCTGAAAATGATTCTTACCTTCTCTTCTATGTTAGCACACACTTTTACAAATGAAAAGAAAAATCTGGCGGTCAAACCAATTTGTCCGCCAGATTTTATTTCATCTTTTATACTTCATCAATTGCCTTACCAATATCATGACGCATATACTTATTCTCAAAGGAAACCCATTCGGTTGCCGCATATGCCTTAGCACGCGCATCCTTCAAATCCTTGCCGAGTGCAGTGATACCAAGGACACGTCCGCCGTTGGTTACAATCTTGCCATCCGCAAGCTTCGAGCCGGCATGGAATACAAAGGAATCCTCCTTGCCTGCAAATGCGTCCAGACCTTCAATAGCAAAGCCCTTCTCATAATGCTCCGGATAGCCATCCGATGCCAGAATAACACATACTGCCGCATTGTCCTCAAACTGCAAATCAATTGTCTCCAGCTTGCCGTCAATACATGCTTCAAATACATCTACGATATCGTTCTTCATACGAGGCAGTACTACCTGTGTCTCCGGGTCACCAAAGCGAGCATTGTACTCCAACACACGCGGTCCCTTCGGAGTCAGAATCAGACCTACAAACAGAATACCGGTAAAATCTCTGCCCTCTGCCTTCATCGCATCCATCGTCGGCTGGTACACATACTGCTTGCAGAATGCATCCACTTCCTCCGTATAGAACGGACTCGGAGAGAATGTACCCATACCACCGGTATTTAAGCCCTGATCTCCGTCCTTTGCACGCTTGTGATCCTGTGCACTGGTCATCGTCTGAATCTTTGTACCGTCACAGAAGCAAAGCACCGATACCTCACGTCCGGTTAAGAACTCCTCAATAACGATGCGGTCGCCTGCGGAACCAAACTGCTTGTCCAACATCAGGGTCTTTACACCCTCTTTTGCTTCCTCAAAGCTGTTGCAGATTAATACACCCTTGCCGAGCGCCAAACCATCTGCCTTCAACACAATCGGATACTCCGAGGTCTCAAGATACTTCTCTGCCTCTGCCGGATCAGAAAAGGTCTCATAAGCTGCCGTCGGAATATTGTACTTTTTCATCAGATCCTTCGAAAATGCCTTGGAACCCTCAATGATAGCCGCATTCTTTCTCGGTCCGAATACTCTCAAGCCTCTCGCCTCGAATACATCGACAATCCCACCCACCAGCGGGTCGTCCATACCAATAATCGTCAGGTCAATCTTGTTTTCCTCTGCAAAATCTGCCAGCTTATCAAATTCCATCGCTCCGATGGACGGACACTCTGCCACCTCTGCAATACCTGCATTTCCCGGAGCACAATAAATCTTATCTACCTTTGGGCTTTGGGAAACCTTCCAAGCAATTGCGTGCTCTCTTCCGCCGCCGCCTACAATAAGTACTTTCATATGACTTATCCCTTTCTACTGTCATTGATCATTCTTTTACCCATGCATGTCCGTCTTCGAACATTACCTTGCCATTTGCAATCAAATCGATTGCCTGCGGCAAAATGTTCCATTCGGCTTCCTCCATGACACGACGCTGTAATACCTCCGGTGTGTCACCATACTTGACCTCTACTGCCTTCTGCAACAGAATCGGACCGGAATCACAGCCCTCGTCTACAAAATGCACCGTGGCACCCGTTACCTTATTGCCTCTTGCCAGTACCTCCTCATGGACACGCAGACCATAAAAGCCCGCTCCGCAGAAGGAAGGAATCAGCGACGGATGAATGTTAATCATGCGATTCTTATAATTCTTGACCAGCATTTCCGGTAAAATTACCAAAAAGCCTGCCAGCACCACCAAATCCGGCTGATATGAGTCAACCGCTGCCAGAAGAGCCTCGTTGAACTCATCTCTGGTCGCAAAATCCTTTACCGATACACATTGCGCCGGAATACCTGCTTTCGCCGCACGCTCCAACGCAAAGGCATCCTTTTTGTTGCTGATGACACCTGCAATTTCGGTATTGGTAATCTTACCTGCTGCTATCGCATCCATAATTGCCTGCAGATTGGTTCCGCCACCGGAAACCATTACTACAATCTTTAGCATAAGCGAATTCCTTTCTCGCCGTTCTCGATTTCACCAATGATGTATGCCTTTTCACCGGCTGCCTCAATCAGACGAACTGCTTCATCTGCCTTAGCAGAATCCACGCATACCATCATACCGATACCCATGTTGTATGTATTGTACATCATCTGCTCCTCAATGTTACCATCTACGGAAAGCATCTTGAAAATCGGAGGAATCGGGTAGCTGTCCTTGCGAACTACTGCCTTTACACCGTCACGAAGCATTCTCGGAATATTCTCATAGAAACCGCCACCGGTAATATGGCTGCATGCCTTTACCTCTACGCCGGCATCCTTTAAGGACTTCAATGCCTTTACATAAATCTTGGTAGGAGTCAGTAAGGTCTCACCAAGTGTTGCACCCAGAGACTCAAAATAGCAGTCTAACTTCTCGCGGGTCATGTTAAATACCTTACGCACCAGCGAATAACCGTTGCTGTGGATACCAGAGGAAGCAATACCGATAATGGTATCTCCTGCCTGCAAGCTCTCACCGGTAATCAGCTTCTTCTTATCTACGATACCTACTGCAAAGCCTGCCAAATCGTATTCGTCAATCGGATAGAAGCCCGGCATCTCTGCGGTCTCGCCGCCAATCAGTGCGGCACCGGACTGCTTACAGCCCTCTGCTACACCGCTTACGATGGTCGCAATCTTCTCCGGCTCATTCTTACCGCATGCAATATAATCAAGGAAGAATAATGGCTCACCACCTGCACATGCAATATCGTTTACACACATTGCCACACAGTCAATACCGATGGTATCGTGCTTATCCAAAAGGAATGCAAGCTTCAGCTTTGTACCTACACCATCCGTTCCGGATACCAGCGTCGGCTCTTCCATATTCATGAAATTCTTCAGGGAGAAGGCACCGGAAAATCCACCGATTCCGCCCAATACCTCACTTCTCATCGTACCCTGAATATGCTTCTTCATCAGCTCCACTGCCTTGTAACCTGCTTCAATATCCACTCCAGCTTTCTTGTAATCCATAGTTTCCTCCATTTCTGTGTTAGCTCCACATACTTTTCTCATTTTGTTTATGGTGCTATTTTATCACATCTTCTTCTATTTGTCCTACTTTTTTTCATTCCAAATTCTTATTTTATTTATAAAAGCCACTAATAGCCCTTTTGCGTTTTAGCGAATTTCCTCCAAAAGCAGCTCCACAGCCTTTTTTAACTGGGTATCCTTCTCCCGCTCAACACTGGACGCGCTCTCGCCTGCCGGCAGCTCCACTACTACATCCGGTGTAATACCGACACCGTGGATATTTCTGCCCAGCGGAGTATAGTAATCCGCAATCGTCATTTTTACCGCCGAACCATCCGTAAGCGGAATCACCGACTGTACGATACCTTTACCAAAGCTCTGCGTACCGACAATGGTTGCCTTCTCATAGTCCTGCATTGCTCCGGCAAAAATCTCCGATGCACTGGCACTATTTCCGTTAATCAGAATTACCATCGGAAGCTCATAACACTTTGAATCCGATTTGTACTCGTCCCGGTTGCCGTATTTATCCTGCATATATACACTCAGTCCCTTCGGCAACAGCGGGTCTAACATCTCCGTTACCGTATCCAGCAGACCGCCCGGATTGTCACGCAGGTCAATGACCAGACCTTCCATGCCCCAATCCTTCAAATCCTCCAGTGCCTCTTCAAACTGTTTTAACGTCAGCTCTTCAAACTCGCTTACAGTAATCAGACCCAGCTTATGACTGCCTTCCCGCATTTTTTCATAAGTAACGGTTTCCACCTCAATATAAGCGCGCTTCATCGTAAAGTCAAGGTATTCACCCACGCTTTCCCGGTATACGGTAATCGTTACCTCGGTATCCTCCAAGCCCTTCATCTTGGATACCACAAGGTTGATGTCCTGACCGCTAATGTCCTCACCGTCCACGCCGGTTACGATATCTCCCGCCTTCACTCCTGCCTTTGCTGCCGGAGAACCCGCAAACGGCTTTACAATCGTAATCAGCATCGTATTTACATTCTGACTTACCAGACAGCCGATACCGCAATAGATACCACTGGAGCTTTCCTCCAGCTCCGCATACTCCTCCGGCGTATAATAACAGGTATACGGGTCGTTGCAGGCATCCAACAGGGCGCGGTAAAGTGCGACCTCATAATCCTCCTCCGATACCTCATACAGATAATAGTTATCAATCAGCTTCTTGATATAATCTGCCTTTTTGTCCATCATCTCAAGATCCGTGATGGAACCGGAGCTCGTCGTCTGATTCAAAAGCCCGCCGGCCTCAGTATCCTCCTTGTCGTCCTTCTTATCATCGTCTTTGTCATCCCTGTCGTCGTCTTTGTCATCATCCTTGTCATCGTCCTCCGGTTCCGGTGTCAGTGTCGCCTCTGCCCCCGGCTCCTTGCCTTCTTGCGAATCCTTGGTAAAGGCACGCACACCGCCAATCACCAATATGACACACAAAATTCCAACCAATAACTCCGGTATCAATCCTTTTTTCACTTTTCCCTCTTTTCCGCGCATGACTGCGCTGTTTCAATTTCTTTTTCCGGCCTCTGCCGAATCCCTTATTTATTATAAGATATATATTTTAACGGGTCTACATAAGTACCGTTTACCGTTACCGAAAAATGCAGGTGCGGTCCGGTCGAGATGCCGGTCGAGCCTACCAGGCCGACCACCTCACCCTGCAGCACCTTATCGCCTGCCGATACCAGCAGCTTGGAGCAATGCAGGTAAAAGGTACAGTACCCGTTTCCGTGGTCTACCTTTACATATCTTCCGCGACTCGCATTGTATCCTGCCTCCGTCACCGTACCGGATAACACCGATACAATCGAAGCTCCGGTTACACCACCAATGTCAAGTCCTCTATGATAGGTACTGGCCCCCTTCGTCGGTGCTTTTCGCGGACCGAAATAGGAATAAATTCTTCCATCTCCCGGCAGCGGCCATATCATCTTATCCGGATTCGATTCATCCTTTACTACCACATCCTTGATGGCTTCAAGTCGCTTGGCATCACTCTGTGCTGCCGCTTTCTTGGCCGCCTCCTCGGCTGCCTTCTTGGCTTCCTCTGCTTTGCGCTTCCGCTCTGCTTCTTCCGCTGCCTTTCTTGCCTCTTCTTCCTTGCGCTTTCGCTCCTCCTCTTCGATTCGCTTCCGCTCTTCCTCGATAATCTGGTCGATGTTCGCTTCTTCTAAGACAATCTGCTCCGCATAATCCGAAAACAAATCCTCATCCATCTGAATCAGCTCCAGATATTCCGTAAGCTCCGCGCTCTTATCTGCCGAAAGTGTCTCCAGCGTCTCCTGATTGAACTCTGCGGTCTCTTTCAACACCTCAAGCTCTGCAAGCTCCGCTTCCAGCATTTTTTTCTGCTGCTCTACCAAAAGCTTCGCCGCAGTATAATCCTCCAACAGCTGCTCGTCATACTCCGTAATCTTCTTTTGGTACTCCACACGATTCAGCAAATCCGACAAACTACTGGCTCCGACAAACAGCTCCAGCACATTCGCCTCGCCATTCTCATACATATACTGAATCCGACGCTTCATCGCCTCATACTGAGCCTCTTCCTGCTCCTTGGCTGCCACCAGCTCTGCCTGTGTCTCTGACAGCTCGGTTTCCGCCTCAGCAATCTCCGTGTTCAGCTCCTCGATTTCCTCGTCCAGCTCCCACATCTGCATATCCAGTTCTTCAATATATGCCAGAATATTGTCCTTGATTTTCTCATTTTCCTCGATGCGGTTCTGCGTTTCCTCTTTCTTCTGCTCCAACGCTTCCTTGCGGTCCTCCGCTTCCTGAAGCTTCTCCTCGTAGGTCTTTGCAAATGCAATCAATTGACCCACGGTACTGCCGGAGAGCAAACTCTCCGAGATTACCGTTGCTCCCGTGGATACCGTTCCCGACAATGTTACTTTCCCCATCAAGTCGGAGCCTATCAGCACTACGGTCAAAAAAGCAGTCAGTATCGTAACTTTTCTACGCTTCATCCTTCACTTCCTTTTTCTCTAGTTCAGCTTTTTCAGCTGACGGTTCAGCGTCAGCCAGGTTCCAAGCACACCAATTCCGATACCTATCGCAAAGCATATCGGAATCAGCCTTGCAAAAACATGCGCACTCCCAAGCAACGACATGCCTGTGCCAAAGACACTCGCATATTTTTCCGAAACAAAGTCCGCGATTTTATGGTAAATCCCATACAATCCGAGCAACGGAAGTATCGCTCCGAACATACCAAGAAGCAAGCCCTCCACAAAAAACGGTGCCTTGATAAAAAAGTCCGTCGCACCAATCAGCTTCATGATAGAAAGCTCCTGCTTACGAGTGGAAACACCGGTTGAAATCGTTGTACTAATCAAAAATACTGCAACCGCTATCAAAATTCCGGTAATGATGGTCGTCATAATGCTCACAATGCGATTTACCATATTCAGCGCATTCGCCACCTCCTGTGAATCATTGACCTGACGCACACCCTCCAACGAGGTAATATACCGCACCAGCACCTCCTGCATGGATACATCACTCAGATATACCTCGTAGGATGCCGAGTTTTCCAGCGGATTATCTTCTCCAAAGCTTGCAATCTGTTCCGGATTTAAGCTGGTCTCCTTATAACGCTCCCATGCTTCCTCCGCAGACACAAAGGTAATGTAAGCCACCTCCGCCCGTAGCGTAATCTCTTCACCGATTGCAATGATTTGCGCATCCGAAATCCCTTCTTCAAAGAATACCGTAACACCCACATTGGTTTCTGCATTCTTGATGGCATGAGACAGATTGCTCAGCAAAAAGTAGAAGATTCCAAACAAAAACAAGCACGCGGTCATGGTCGCAATCGACGCAACCGAAAACATCCGGTTACGCTTTAAGCTCTTAATGCCCTGCTTTATACTATATATTACTGTACTGATTCTTGGCATATGCATATCCACCCTTTTGATCACTGACAATGATACCGTTGCGCACGGTAATCACTCTTTTCTGCATCTCATCTACAATTTCCCGATTATGCGTTACGACAACCACCGTCGTACCACGTCGGTTGATTTCCTCAAGCAGACGCATAATCTCCCACGAATTCTTTGGGTCCAGATTTCCTGTCGGCTCATCCGCAAGCAGAATGACCGGATTGTTAACCAACGCTCTGGCAAGCGCCACTCGCTGCTGCTCTCCACCGGACAACTCCTTCGGATAAGACTTCATCTTTTCTGACAAACCGACCAGCGCCAACATACGCGGCGTGTCCTTCTGAATCTTGCGGGTCGGTGTCTCAATCACCCGCTGTGCAAACGCAACATTTTCAAATACCGTCCGATCCGGCAACAACCGGAAATCCTGAAATACTACACCGAGCTTTCTGCGGTATTTGCTTACATTCCAACGCTTCAACCGCGACAGCTGCTTGCCTGCCACATAGATTTTCCCGGATGTCGGCTTTACCTCCTTAAGCATCAGCTTAATCAGCGTCGATTTGCCGGAGCCGCTGCTTCCCACGATAAATACAAATTCGCCCT
Organism: Lachnospiraceae bacterium; assembly: GCA_017462755.1. GTDB lineage: Bacteria > Bacillota > Clostridia > Lachnospirales > Lachnospiraceae > RGIG4057. The sequence continues at coordinate 30,731 of JAFTQM010000020.1, forward strand.
TGCGTATCTCTATATTAATATTTTTCAGTGCCGGTGTTCCCTGTTGATATTCCTTTGAAACATTTTCGAACAAAATAACCGGCGCATCAATGTCTTTTTTTAATTGTCCTTCCAAGTCGTATCTTGCTGCCAAGCTATCCCTCATCCTTTCTGCATCATAAAGCTTGCTTTGCAAACTCCTTCGCCACCGAAGCGTAGCATTTGCGACATCAAAAAAGCGCTGACGTCGCAGGAGCACGCACATCCATCCCCCGCAACGCCAGCTTATGAATTAATATTCCTGACTTTCCATATACTTCATGTATTTTACTACCATTAATGCAATTTTAAACGTGATCGCATCATCGAATACGCGAAGATCGAGGTTCGTGCTCTTCTGCAGCTTATCCAGACGATAAACCAGAGTATTCCGGTGAATATATAACTGACGGGAGGTCTCCGAAACATTCAGACTGTTCTCGAAGAATTTGTTAATCGTCGTCAACGTTTCCTCATCAAAATCATCCGGAGATTTTCCGTCAAAAATCTCACGGATAAACATCTTACACAACGGTATCGGTAACTGATAAATCAGTCGTCCGATGCCAAGATTGCTGTACGCCACTACATTGCGTCCGCTATAGAAAATCTTGCCGACATCCAGCGCCATCTTCGCTTCCTTATAGGAACGGGACACATCCTTAATTTCATTGACAATCGTACCAAACGCCACATGTGCCTTGGTCATAGCTTCGGTATTCAGCATGTCCAAAATTACCTTCGCCGTTTTGTTCATATCCTCATAGGTCTCATTCGGCTTCAATTCCTTCACGAGAATGATATTCTTCTCATCCACTGCCGTAATGAAATCCTTCGTCTTACCGGCAAACAGACCACGCACCGTCTCCAGTGCATTGGTATCCTTTTCATTTTTGGTTTCGATAATAAATACCACACGTCTGACATCGGTCTCAATGTGCAGCTTCTTCGCACGGTTATAAATATCTACCAAAAGCAGGTTGTCGAGCAAAAGATTCTTGATAAAGTTATCCTTATCGTAACGCTCTTTATATGCAACCAACAGATTCTGAATCTGGAACGCCGCCAGCTTTCCGATCATATACACATCGTCACTGTCTCCCTTTACCAGAATTACATATTCTAACTGATGCTCATCAAACACCTTAAAAAACTGATATCCCTGAAGCACCTGACTATCTGCCGGAGAATCCACAAAGGCCAATACTGCATTTTCGTACTCCTCCGCATTGCTCATCGTCGTAGCCAATGCCTTACCCTCGGTATCCATCACACAAATATCCACTCTGGTAATCGTCTTTAAGCCGTCAATCGTGTTCTGGAGAATCTGATTGGAAATCATATCTTGCACACACCTTTCATAAAAATCGCAAAACAGCCTATTACAAGCCATTTTACTTTCTTTATTTTAACATTGACGCTTCAAAAAGTAAACAGATTTCATCAAAATTTCATCGTTTTTTCAGCAAAGAAAAAGAGGGACTCTTACGAATCCCTCTGTCACAAAGCTTATTTGAACGTTTAAATTACTTAAGAGTAACCTTTGCGCCAACTTCCTCAAGCTTCTTCTTGATCTCCTCAGCCTCTTCCTTAGAAGCGCCTTCCTTAAGAACCTTAGGAGCGCCATCAACAGCGTCCTTAGCTTCCTTTAAGCCTAAACCGGTGATCTCACGAACAACCTTGATAACCTTAACCTTCTCTGCACCAGCCTCAGTCAACTCTACGTTGAACTCAGTCTTCTCTTCCTCAGTTGCTGCTGCAGGACCAGCTGCTACAACAACACCAGCTGCTGCGCTAACGCCGAACTCTTCCTCACAAGCCTTTACCAGATCGTTCAACTCTAATACGCTCATCTCTTTGATAGCATCAATCAATTCCTGTGCTGTTAACTTAGCCATTTTCATTTTCCTCCATTTAAATTTAATTTACTTTTCGATTTGTTAGTTACTC
>JAFTQM010000021.1 GCA_017462755.1 Lachnospiraceae bacterium
AAGAGATGATGAGACGAATGATTTCTGGTCTGCTTCCTGGCAGCCGGTTGCAAAGCCTATGGATGTATATAAGAGCGAGTGCCATCACTGTACTGCTTACACCAACATGGTAGCAGAGTATGCAGGCATCAAGTCTGAGGTACTTTACTATGTTCCGTTGAACAAGACCTATGAGGTTTGGAGAGCAAAGATTACGAATACTACCGATAAGGTTCGTAAGATTTCCACCTTTGGTTATGCTGAGTTCACCAACGACAGCAATTACAATCAGGATCAGGTAAACTTACAGTACACACTGTTCATTACCAGAACCTATTTCAAGAATGACAATATGATTGTGCAGACCATCAATGAGAACTGCGGCAAGAACGAAGAGGGCTCCAACTGGAGAGAGCGTTTCTTTGGTTTGGCGGGTGCTCCGGTTGCTTCTTATAATGGTGATAAGGAAGCATTTATCGGCAGATATCATACCTATGGCAATCCGGTTGCAGTAGAGAACGGTGCTTGTGATGGTACCTTAAACTACAACTCCAATGGTTGTGGTGCATTGCAGGCTGCATTGACCTTACAGCCGGGCGAGACGAAGGAGGTAGCATTCATCCTTGGTCAGACGACTCCGTCTGAGGCAAAGAAGATTGTAGACAGTTATCAGGATCTCGCTGTTGTTGAGGCAGAGAAGAAGGAGCTTATCGACTACTGGCATTCCAAGCTTGCGAATTTCCAGGTTAATACACCGAATCCGGCATTCAACAGCATGGTAAATACATGGAATGCATATCAGTGCTTTATTACCTTTACATGGTCGAGAGCAGCATCCTTTACATATTGTGGCGAGCGTAACGGTTATGGTTACCGTGATACGGTTCAGGATATTCAGGGTATCATTCACTTGGACCCGGCTATGGCGAAGAAGCAGATTACATTCATGCTTTCTGCTCAGGTAGACAATGGTGGTGGACTTCCGCTCGTATTGTTTGACTTCGTTCCGGGTAACTCCGGTACACCGGATGATCCGGAATGGGTTAAGGTAACCGGACATCCTGCATATCGTGCAGACGATGCTTTGTGGCTCTTCCCAACCGTATGGAAGTACATCTCTGAGTCCGGTGATAAGGATTACATCAAGGAAGTAATTCCATATGCAAATAATGGTGATAAGGGTACCGTATACGATCACTTAAAGAGAGCAATCCAGTTCTCGATGGAACGTCTTGGTGACCACAAGATGCCGGCTGGTCTGCATGCAGACTGGAATGACTGTCTGCGTCTTGGTAAGAAGGGTGAGTCTACTTTCGTAGCTTTGCAGCTGTATTATGCAATGACCGTATTAAAAGGCTTTGCAAAGGATTTAGGCGATACCGAGTACATTGAGTACTTAGAGAAGACTCAGAAGGAGCTTGGCGACACCATTCAGAAGGAGTGCTGGGAGGATGACCGCTTCGTTCGAGGTATCAAGGAAGATGGTCAGGTAATCGGTTCCAAGAAGGATCCGGAGGCAAATATGTGGCTCAATCCACAGTCCTGGGCTGTTATCAGTGGCCTGGCTTCGAAGGATCAGGCTGAGAAGGCTCTGGAATCCGTACATCGTGAGCTGAATACCAAGTATGGTGTTCGTGTTATGGCGCCATCCTATGTAGATCATGCATTTGACGGTGCTTTGGCACTGTTGTTCAACCCATCCACGAAGGAGAACGGTGGTATCTTCTCGCAGCCACAGGGTTGGATTATTCTGGCAGAGTCCTTAATGGGACATGGTAATCGTGCATTTGAGTACTTTACCGAGAGCTCCCCGGCTTCCCAGAATGACGATGCTGATGTAAGAAAGTTAGAGCCATATGTACATGGTCAGTTTACTGAGAGTACCGATTCTCCATTCGAGGGACGTTCTCACGTACACTGGTTAACCGGTACCGCTTCTACCTGTATGGTAGGCTGTGTAGAGGGTATCTGTGGTATGCGTCCTGACTTAGATGGTCTGTGGGTATGCCCTGCTATCCCATCTGACTGGAAGGAAATCACGATGGATAAGACCTTCCGTGGCAAGAAGCTTCATATTGTTGTAAAGAATCCGGACGGCGCAGAAGGCGGCTGTAAGGAATTCTACATCAACGGCGTAAAGGCAGATCAGCCATATGTAGCAGAGAAGGATATGAAGGACGAGAACGAAATCGTACTGGTAATGTAATTTTTGTTGTGAGGAAAGTTATTATCAGCGGATGAGTTCTGGCAACTCTCATATAGAATATTGGAAGAAGAAAGACCGCCCCGGCAAATGTCGGGGCGGTTGTTTTTGTAACCGTGAGTTCTACGAGAGTTTGCAATACAAACTCTTTATCTTACGATAAAAAGGCTACAGCTTATATTCTTCATACAAGGTTTGACGATACTCGGTATCCTGTGTTGCCTTTAATAAATCCTCGGTACGATGGTCGGTAATCAAGTGTTGAGAAAGGGTAGCGAAGCGACGTTCACCTTGCTCGCGACCCTGCTTGAGTCCTTGCTCGCAGCCTCGCTGTACCCCATCTTGCCATCCATCGTGCCAACCAATGTCTCTGCCTTCTTCGAATCCGGCTTCTCGCTCCGCTTCCCGAAGCAGCTTGAACTCTTTTTCTGCATCAAATTCGAATATACTCACCTGAATTACCTCCCGTCGATATTTAGTCAGCAGCTCTGCGAGAATATCTTCAGCAATGCATTCCTTGATTGCGCGCTCTACTGCTTCCCCTATGGGTAATAGTATAGCATATTTTCGTACTCTGTCCACATATTTTGCATAGTCACGAAGCATTTTACACTGGTTCATGATTTCTGGATTTTGGTTGGCATTGATGTTATACATATGCACGACTAATTCCAAAGAAGGGGCTTCCGATTCTCTGGCAAATAAATCGGATAAACGAAGCTCGGTGCGTTCCGGTTGCGGCAAACTGCCATTATAAAACATAATGAAATGTGGTGTAGGGAGGATAATCTTTCGGCTGCCGTAGAGAGAGCGTTTATCAATCATCTTTTCGTATTCTCTTGCGATGTAAAACAAATCACGCAATGGTATATTGGGATTTGGCGTGGATTGATGCTCATATAAGTACAGTTCGTCGTAGAGAAGAAATGCAATATCGTTTTTCATTCCCAGATAGATTGCGTTTTCCAATGTGACGATTTCCAAATCATCCGGATTGGAGTAATGGGTTTCATTCATTGCATTGTAAAGACTAAGTAAGTTTTTCTTTTCGCGGAAAATCAAACGAAAGAGGGTGTCTTTGTAATTGCGCATATATAATGCAGCTAATTCGTGAGTGTAATGTGTTTCAATATTTTGGGTCAAAAAAATTCTCCTTTCGCATGAATGGTTGTTATTATCAAAAAATATTTTGGTTAAGTTATCCGGATAAAAATGATAATAGAAAAGTTAGATAAAGAACGTGGTTACGTTCGCTTGATAAAGATTAATGTAATAGAAGTACTTCTGGCAATATCATAGCATAAGGCGTTGTAGGAAGGCAAGAAAAAGAAGACTGAAAAGTTCGCTAAAAAATGGGAGAGAACTTTGTGCAGATTTATGTAAAAGTAAGAATCCGGTATCGAGGTGAAAGGAAAAAGCAGAATGCGCACACCGAAGCAGGAGTTGATGTCGTAGGCATAGTGCTTCAGTTGTGCGAGAGTCTGTAACGTATATGCGGTATTTTGGAGTTTATTTTTTTTGATACAAATACAAATTCCCCTGCTTTCCTACCCGCTCCACTACGCCTACTGCCAACAGAATATTTAGTGCGACATTTGCCAGTGACTGTGATATGTGAGCGGCTTTTTTATAGTCCTTGGTGGAGAAGGTTTCCGGCAAATCCTCCGGCAGCAGCTGTGTGTAGTCGGCGGCAGAGTCCAGGGTGATCTCGCGGAAAAAGCTCAGCGGCAGGGCATCGCTCTTGGTAGCACCCTTTCGCTTGTTGGCGTTCCAGCCGTCCAGATAGCGGTATTCCTCGACATCCAGCATAGCGATACGAATATGCAAATGCTCGTGGTTCAGATAGGATTTGATGCGATACAGCTCAGGGAAAATCTGATATTCCTTGCCTGACTTCGGAGACTTGCGCGGAGGCGTGATTTCGCCGGTTGCCGGGTCAATGTAACGCAGATATTTGGTATGGGCTACCGGATAGACTACGGTTACATCGTAGAGTGGCAAAAATGCGTCCAGCTTGCGGCGCAATGTATTAAAATTACGGGTCTGGATTTCGATGATTTCTGACCCGGTAAAGGCATCTGCCACGAAACCGGCTACCTTTTGCTCGTGCCAGCATTCGTTGGTTGCATAATAATTTTTTAGAACGGCGTGAATCGTTTTTTCGGATAGGGTACCGATGCTGTTTTGCTCCTGTACCTTGTGTATAACCTTGTCGCGAGCCTGTTCGAATAAAAGAATGTCCATAATCGTTGTGCCTCATGTGGTGTGTAAAATATAATTGCGTATGATGCGCAGCAGATGTCTTTTGTGACTGCACGTCAACGTAAGGGTTTGCAGAGCAAACGCTTTGATTTAAGTTAAGTATACGAAAGAATACAGGATGCGTCAATTAGATTCGATAAGCTTGTAAAATTGCCGAAGAAAGACGGCTTTTTTGTGAGATTTTTGTGGGAAATGAAGGTGGAATTTCCTTGTACGTTGTGCTAGAATTTATGCTTGGATAATTTATAAAAAATTTATTTGACAATCGAGGAGGCGCAATCATGGAGGCATATAATGTCTTTAAGGATCTGGCAATTATCGTTGCCGTAGCGAAATTATTTGGTATTGTTGCAAGAAAGTGTAAGGCACCGCAGGTAGTAGGAGAGATTTTGGCGGGTCTGCTGATTGGACCAAGTATTTTGGGCTGGGTAAATCAGACGGATTTTTTGGTGCAGATGGCAGAAATCGGTGTTATTCTGTTGATGTTTTCGGCAGGTCTGGAAACGGATATCAAGGAGCTGTTGCGTACCGGTCCGATTGCACTGGTAATCGCCTGTGCGGGTGTGTTTGTTCCGCTGGTAGGCGGCGCGCTGCTTTATATGGGCTTTTATGGCATGTCGCCATGGGGCAGCGAAGAATTTTATAAGGCAGTATTTATTGGTACGATTATGACGGCGACCTCCGTTAGTATAACGGTGCAATCCCTGCGAGAAATGGGTAAGCTAAAAGGTAAGGTAGGTACGACGATTTTGAGTGCGGCGATTATTGATGATGTCATCGGTATTATCGTGCTGACCTTCGTTATCGGCTTTAAGAATCCGGATTCTGACCCGGGCAGAGTAATCATGAATACAATCTTATTCTTTGTACTGGCGGTAGGAGCAGGCTTTATTTTCTATTTTATTTTCCGCAAGCTGGACAATCGTTATCCGCATACCAGACGTATTCCGATTATCGGTCTGGCATTCTGCTTTGCGCTGGCATATATTGCAGAAGAATTCTTTGGAATTGCAGATATTACCGGTGCGTATGTGGCAGGTATTATTTTGTGCAGTATTCAGGATTCGGAATATATTGCAGAGAAGATGGATATTAATTCTTATATGCTGTTTGGACCGGTGTTTTTTGCGAGTATCGGTTTGAAGACGAATATTGAGAGTCTGGATGCAGGTATTTTGATTTTCTCGGTAGCGTTTGTGTTAGTAGCTTTGCTAACAAAGATTATCGGTTGCGGATTGATCGCAAGAGTGTGCAAATTCAAGGGTCGGGATGCAGTAAAAATCGGTGTCGGTATGATGACGCGAGGCGAGGTAGCGCTGATTGTGTCTCAGAAGGGTCTGGCAGTCGGTCTGATGACTCCGGTATATTTTACGGCAGTAATTATGCTGATTATCGTATCCTCGATTGCAACACCGATTATTTTGAAGATTTTGTATGCAAAGGATCCGGCAGAACCGGCATTAGAAGAAAAAACAGCATAACTTGCGAATTCTATAGTTGTAAAATTACTGGAAACATGGTAAACTACTAAGAAGATAATCGCAGGAATGGAGGATACTATGGATTTGGTTTCAGTACGCGAGTTATATCGCAACAAAGAAGAGTACATTGGAAAGAAAATTACGGTCGGCGGATGGGTGCGTTCAAATCGTGACTCCAAGACCTTTGGATTTATTGTAGTAAATGATGGTACATTTTTTGAGACCTTACAGGTCGTATATTCGGACAAGCTGGCAAACTTTGCAGAGATTGCAAAGTTAAATGTAGGTTCTGCAGTTATTGTGACCGGTGAACTGGTAGCGACTCCGGAGGCAAAGCAGCCGTTTGAGATTCAGGCAGAGAGCGTAGAGGTAGAGGGTGTTTCGACACCGGATTATCCATTGCAGAAGAAGAGACATACGTTGGAGTATCTGCGTACCATTACGCATTTAAGACCGCGTACCAATACCTTCCAGGCAGTGTTCCGTGTACGTTCCTTAGTTGCTTATGCAATTCACAAGTTCTTTCAGGAGAGAGATTTTGTTTATGTACACACTCCGCTGATTACCGGAAGTGACTGCGAGGGCGCAGGCGAGATGTTCCAGGTAACGACGCTGGATTTGAACAATGTGCCAAAGAACGAGGATGGTACGGTAGATTTTACGCAGGATTTCTTTAACAAGCCGACCAATCTGACTGTAAGCGGTCAGCTGAACGGTGAGACCTATGCAATGGCATTTAAGAATATCTACACCTTTGGTCCGACCTTCCGTGCAGAGAATTCCAATACCACCAGACATGCAGCAGAGTTCTGGATGATTGAGCCGGAGATTGCATTTGCAGATTTGAAGGACGATATGATGTTGGCAGAGAGCATGTTAAAGTATGTGATTCGCTATGTACTGGAGAATGCTCCGGAGGAGATGAACTTCTTTAACAGCTTTGTAGATAAGGGTCTGTTAGAGAGATTGAACAATGTGTTAAACTCCGATTTTGGTCATGTAACCTATACCGAAGCCATCGAGCTGCTTCAGAAGAACAATGATAAGTTTGATTACAAGGTATCCTGGGGCTGTGATTTACAGACCGAGCATGAGCGTTACTTAACCGAGGAAATTTTTAAGAAGCCGGTCTTCGTAACGGACTATCCGAAGGAAATCAAGGCATTCTACATGAAGCTGAATGAGGATGGTAAGACCGTAGCAGCTATGGACTGTCTGGTACCGGGCATCGGTGAGATTATCGGTGGCAGCCAGAGAGAGGATGACTACGATAAGCTGATGACCAGAATGAATGAGCTGGGACTCAAGCCGGAGGATTACGATTTCTATCTGGATTTGCGTAAGTATGGTTCCGCAAGACATGCAGGCTTCGGACTTGGTTTTGAGCGTTGTGTAATGTATCTGACCGGAATGGGTAACATCCGCGACGTAATTCCGTTCCCACGTACCGTAAACAACTGCGAGCTGTAAAAACAATGTGATTGTGATATTGCATTTGTAACATAAAAAACTGCCTGATTTGTTTCAGGCAGTTTTTAAATACAAAAGATTATAAAAGGCTTCGGATGGAAAGGTCCTTCTCCTTTGAGAGGTCGTAGAAGCGTTCGCCAACCTTGACGATTGGTTTGGAAAGATGGTCCGGATTAATCATAACGACACTACCAATCAAGGAGTTACTTAACAATACCGGTGCATTGATGTAAGACTGCACGATATGCTTTAGGAACGTAAGCAAAAATTGTGGGTCGTATTTGGAATAGCCGTCGGATTCCAAGGTGGCTACAACATCAAACGGACATACACTTTCGCGGTAAATACGCTTGGAGGTCATAGCATCATATACATCAGCGATGGCAACAATCTTTGCGAAATCACTGATTTGGTCGCCACTCAAGCCGCGCGGATAACCGCTGCCGTCATAGCGCTCATGGTGGGACAGGATAGCATCCTTGATGCGATTGTCAATCGGGAATTCTGTCACCATCTGATAGCCGTATATCGGGTGCTTTTTAACCAAAGCATATTCTTCGTCACTTAACTCTCCGGATTTATTTAAAATAAGGGAAGGAATGTGCTTTTTGCCGATGTCATGCAGCAATCCGGCAAGGGTAAGCAGCTTGGTATCCTCCGGAGAATAGTTTAACCAAGCTGCGATGGAATTGCAAATCAAGGCAACGTTAACAGAATGCACATAGGTAAGGTCAGTATTGTCACGCATACAGTGCAACATATCAAAGGTATGCATGGAGTTACCGCTCTCGACCAAAAGATCCTTAATGTAGGAGAGCATCTGCTCCTGCTCTAAGGTCTTTTCCGGGGAGTCCATCAGAGAATCCAGAACCGAATGGATGGTATCGATGGTCTTCTGATACTGCTTGTTAAACTTTTTGAAGTCCAGAGACTCCTTGATTTTATTTGCATGTAACAATTCAGGATTTTCTGCCGCCATACGTTCCGCCAAAGCCTGCGGAATCAGAACAGGGATTTCCTGATTGGTAAATAGCTTGAGCTTCGATATTGTCTTAGGGTTGAGAATGGTATTTTTGGCAACGATTTTTTCGCGCGTAGAGGAATAAACGTCGTCAGCAATAATCATACCGGTCATCAATTGGTTTGGGGTTATATTCATTACGTGCATTGCTATCATTCCCTTCATTTTTTCGCAAAGGTGCGTTATTTGATACAATTATACGATATTTGTATAGAAAATACAAGAGGAAGTGTATCTTTTGTGTAAAAATGTGTCTTACTCTGGGGAAAAAGCGCGAAGACAAGCAAAACAATAGAAAGTTGAAATTAAAATTGTCAGAAAAAACAATAAAAACATTGAATAAAACAGAAATAAATGATATAATTAGAGGTAGTTTCGAATGAAAACAGAGAACGATTTTTATATTTTTGATACTCATGCACATTACGACGATGAAGCGTTTGAGGAAGATAGAGAAGCATTGTTAGCGTCGTTGCCGGAGCATGGAATCCGCAGAGTAGTGAATGTGGGAGCGAGCATTGCGAGCACACAGCGGACGATACAGCTGATACAGGAATATCCGTTTTGTTACGGTGCTGCGGGGGTACATCCGAGCGAGGTAGCGGAGCTTACGGAGGAGAAGCTTGTGTGGCTGGAAGAACAGCTTGCCGCAAAGAAGATTGTGGCGGTGGGTGAGATTGGCTTAGATTATTATTGGCCGGAGCCGGAGCATGAGTTGCAAAAGAAGTGGTTTCGCAGACAACTGGAGTTAGCGATAGCGCATGATATGCCGGTCATTATTCACAGTCGGGATGCGGCAGCAGATACGTTAGAGATTATGAAGGAATATTATGCGAAGGCAGAGGCGGCAGGGAAAAAGCTGACCGGAGTAATCCACTGTTTTTCTTATGGTACAGAGATGGCGGCGGAATATCTGAAAATGGGCTTTTATCTCGGCATCGGTGGTGTGGTTACCTTCAAAAATGCGGTTAAGATTAAGGAGGTAGTGCAGTCCACTCCGTTGGAGCGGATTGTGCTGGAAACCGACAGTCCGTATCTGACACCGGTACCGTATCGCGGCAAGCGAAATAATTCGCTTTATTTGGAGTATATTGTAGCAGCGATAGCAGAGCTGAAGGGGCTTACGGAGGAAGAGGTTGTCCGTATCACCTGCGAGAATGCGAATCGGTTATATCGGTTGCAGCAGACAGTGTAATAGTATAAGTATTTTGAAGCAGGAGCGACGAGCGGGCAGATGCCGGTGGCTCTGAAGATGATATATAAGCAAATAGATTTGGAATGGAGAGTCGTGAATGGCTACATTAGGTGATCCGAAAAATACAATCGAGATTTTAAATAAATATCATTTTGTGTTTCAGAAAAAGTTCGGACAGAATTTTTTGATTGATACACATGTGCTGGAGAAAATCATTCGTGCAGCAGACATTACTAAGGACGATATGGTGTTGGAAATCGGACCGGGTATCGGTACAATGACACAGTATCTTTGTGAGAATGCGCGTGAGGTTGTGGCGGTCGAGATTGATAAGAATCTGATTCCGATTTTAACGGAGGACACGCTTGCGGCATATGATAATGTGACTGTGATTAATGAAGATATCTTAAAACTGGATATCAATCGGCTGGTTGAGGAGAGGAATGGCGGCAGACCAATCAAGGTTGTGGCAAATCTGCCGTATTACATTACTACTCCGATTATTATGGGCTTGTTTGAATCGCATGTGCCGATTGAGAACATTACCGTTATGGTGCAGAAGGAGGTTGCGGACCGGATGCAGTCCGAGCCGGGTTCCAAGGATTACGGAGCATTGTCGTTGGCAGTTCAGTATTATGCAGAGCCGTATATTGCGGCAAATGTCCCGCAGAATTGCTTTATGCCGCGTCCGAATGTAGGCTCCGCGGTAATTCGGCTGACACTGCATAAGGAGCCGCCGGTTAAGGTAACAGACGACCGTTTTATGTTCCGGCTGGTTCGCGCATCGTTTAATCAGCGCCGCAAGACCTTGGTGAACAGTCTTTCCAATGCGCCGGAAACCGGTGTCGGAAAGGAAGCGGTGCTGGAGGCATTGGAGCAGATGCAGCTGTCTCCGACGATTCGGGGAGAGGCATTGAGCCTGCAGGAGTTTGCGCAGCTGTCAGAGCTGTTGTTACAGCGGAAATAAGAGAAAGAATATGTCCGGGCTTCATTGCAACTGCAGGAAGCCGGACAAAGGGTTACATCGTTACTTAGGATTAAAATCGCAAAGTGAGGTAGATTAATTATGTTTCGAGTGAAGGTATTGAATCAACTGAATGGGCGGCAAAGAGGAGAAGTCAGAGAATTAGAGGATATTTGCAGAGAGCATGATAAGATTGAGGGCGGAATTTCATTGACAACGGAGGATGTGGATGAAGAGAAGCCGGTGTTTGTGTTGTGCTATGAGGAGGAGCTGCTGGCGGGCTTTGCAACGATGTATCGGATTAGTGAAAGCAATGCCGAGCTTTGTATCTATATCCGACCGGAATTTCGAAAGCGCGCAATGTACAAGAAGCTGACGACTACGCTTCGCAAGGAAGTAAAAAAACTGAACTTGGAGAATATTTATCTGGTGCATGAGCCGCGTCCGAAGGATGATTATGCGGAGATTCTTAGCAGTGAATTGTTCCAATATGCGTATTCGGAGTATATGATGGAGTGGAAGTATTCTTATGCTCTGTTACCAACGAATACATTGACGGTTCAGTCGCTTACCAAGGATGAGCTGGATACGGCAGCAGAGCTGTTTGCCGGAGCATTTTTGACGGATGAAGAAGCGGCAAGGGCAAGAATTACTGCTCTGATGGAAGAGAATTATCGGTATTATCTGGTGTGGCAGCAGAAGGTGCCGGTGGGTATGTTCTGTTTGTTGTCCGGAGAGCAGACGATGTATGTGTTTGATTTTGCGGTAGAAGCAGACCGTCAGGGACGCGGTATCGGCAAGGCGATGCTTAAGGAGCTGATTCGTCTGGTGCAGGAGGAAGCAGAGGAACAGGGCACAGAGCCGAAGAAGATTCAGATACAGGTAGGCAGCCGGAACGGAACCGCTTTCCGGTTGTATCAAAAGAATGGATTTCAGGTAGTTTCGCAGAGAGATTATTATCAGGTACAGATGGGAGTAATCGAGGGCGAGACGGCATAAGATGATTTCAGGCATTTGTAAAACAAGACGGTTGGTCTAATGGTTTTACAAATGCCTGTTTTTTATCATTTTCTTATATTTACATAATCGCCTTATGGAATACCTTCTTACCCTTACGAATCTTGATACCGTTCTTTAACTGCTCTTCGGTAATCTTGACATCGATGGATTCTACCTTCGCATCGTCTACGAATACACCGCCCTGCTGAATCAGACGTCTGGACTCGCTACGGGATGGAGAAAGCTTGCAGGCATCGAGCAAATCAATGATGCCGATAGCACCGTCGGTCAGCTGGTCACCGGTAATGGTGGTAGTAGGCATATTGGAATCGTCTCCGCCACCGGCAAACAGTGCGTGGGAAGCGGTCTTTGCCTTCTCTGCTTCCTCCTCGCCGTGTACCAGCTTGGTCAGCTCGTAAGCTAAGATTTCTTTTGCTTCGTTTAACTGGCTGCCTTCCCAAGCATCCATTGCATCAATCTGCTCTAAAGGAAGGAAGGTCAGCATACGGATACACTTCAATACGTCGGAATCTGCAACATTACGCCAGTACTGGAAGAACTCGAACGGAGTGGTCTTCGCAGGATCAAGCCATACGGCACCCTTTGCCGTCTTACCCATCTTCTTGCCCTCGGAATTCATGAGCAGAGTGATGGTCATAGCATATGCATCCTTGCCGAGCTTTCTACGAATCAGCTCGGTACCGCCGAGCATATTGGACCACTGGTCGTCACCACCGAACTGCATATTGCAGCCGTAGTGCTGGTACAGATGATAAAAGTCGTAGGACTGCATAATCATGTAGTTGAATTCAAGGAAGGACAGACCCTTCTCCATTCTCTGCTTGTAGCACTCTGCACGAAGCATATTGTTTACGGAGAAGCAAGCGCCTACCTCACGAAGTAAGTCGATGTAATTGAGCTTTAATAACCAGTCAGCGTTGTTGACCATGATAGCCTTGTCTTCACCGAACTCAATGAAACGCTCCATCTGCTTGCGGAAGCAGTCACAGTTGTGCTGAATCGTTTCCGGGGTCATCATGGAACGCATATCGGTACGGCCCGATGGGTCGCCGATGTAGCCGGTACCGCCACCAATCAATACGACCGGTTTGTTGCCGGCCATCTGCAGACGCTTCATCAGACACAGTGCCATGAAATGTCCTACATGGAGAGAATCTGCAGTCGGGTCAAAGCCAATATAGAAGGTAGCCTTACCTTCGTTAATCAGATTCTTAATTTCTTCTTCATCGGTTACCTGGGCAATCAGGCCGCGGGCAACGAGTTCGTCATAAATCTTCATTTGAATAGCTCCTTTATAGAAAATTATTATTATCTACGATGCTTGTAATCCTGCACAGACAGGCTGGAAGATTACTTTTATCATTGTAAAGCATCTTGCGTGGTTTTTCAAGCAATTCGTAGTATAAACCTGAAAAAAGCAAAAGACAAGGTGCTTTGGTTGGAGAAAATCAGATGTCTGCAGAAGGTGCTTTGGTGCCGGTTTTGTGGGCTAGTGCAAGCAGTATTTCTTTTTGATTGTCCTCCGGTTGCTCCAACACATGCTCAAGGAGAGCTGCGAGGATGATACCTAACTCTTTGCCGGGAGCAAAGCCTGCCGCAATCAAATCAGAGCCGTTGACTGCCAGCTCTTTTAGGGAAACGCACTGATTGGCGGCGATGATTTCTGCTGTCAGGCGGCGGGCAGAGTCGAGCTGTGTCAGCTTATCCGGAAGCAGAGTCGGGTTTTGCGCGTGCAAATCGGCTTCCTGTAAAGTAAAGAGCAAATCGATTTTGTCAGTACCGACACGGTTTAGGATGCGGCGCATGGTTCGAGGTGCAATCGGTTGTCCGGGTTCGGCATAGCGGACATCATGTTCCCGGATTAACAGAGTAACCAATGCAATCGTATCATTATCAAATTTTAAACGGCGTAAAATACTGCGTGCCAAGTCAGCACTGAGCTGCGGATGGCGGTAAAAGTGAGCAACGCCCTGTTCATCTATGGTCTTTGTGTCCGGTTTGCCGACATCGTGAAGCAGAGCGGCATAACGCAAAGCGGTCTGTTCTTTTTTGGTGAAGGTAGCTGCTTCGGAGATTGCGTCCAAATCGGAGATAGTGTTCTCCAAAATCGTAGGATTGGAGGAAAATTTTTCCGCCAGATACTCCACGGCACGCATGGAGTGAATTCCGACGTTGTAAATATGATGAGGATTTTCCTGCTCTGTTTTCATCATACGGTCAAACTCCGGCAGGACAATTTCTGTAATGCCGGTTTCATAGGCGGTCAGAAGCCGCTTAGGATGATTGGAAAGAAGGAGCTTGGTCAGCTCGACGCGAATCCGTTCCGCGCTGATTTTGCGCAAATCCAAGGCATGGGAAGCAACGGAACGCAGGGTATCCGGTTCGATGGTAAAATCCAGCTGTGCAGAAAAACGAACGGCGCGCAGAATGCGCAGCGCATCCTCGTCAAAACGTTCGTCGGCATTGCCGACACAACGGATGATACGGTTCTGCATATCACCAATGCCGTCGAAGGCATCTACAATTCCGGTTTCGTCGTTATATGCCAGAGCATTGATGGTAAAATCCCGGCGGCGCAAATCCTCGGTCAGATTTGAGGTAAATTCCACCTGCTTCGGATGTCTGCCGTCCTCATATTCGCCGTCAATCCGATAGGTCGTAACCTCAAAGCCTTCATGCTCCAGCATGACGGTCACGGTACCATGCTCGATGCCGGTATCGATGGTATGCGAAAAAAGTGCCTTTACCTCCTGTGGCTTTGCGGAGGTGGTAATATCCCAATCCTCCGGAATGCGTCCAAGCAGGCTGTCACGGACACAGCCACCGACAGCGTATGCTTCAAAGCCGTGGGAAAGCAGGGTTTTGATAATATATTGAACTTTATCCGGTAACAAAATTTGTCTCATGAAACACCTCGGTTGGAAGTGATTTTTACGAAATTTCGTAAATCAGGTTTATTCTAACACAAAATATTTATATTTGAAAGGGGAGAAACACAGAGAATATAGGGAAGCGCTGATTAATTCAGCATTTCCCTAGTAATTGAAGCATAAGCAGAAAGAAGTACGCATAGAATAAAAGGACCCGTGAAATTGGGAAAAACGCGAGGGAGGGATTCGGTGGAAGACAGGTCAAACGAAATATTCAGCCAGTACGATTTGAAAATATACCGCGCGTATCGTGCCAGAGGTGGTATGATATTGGAAACCGGTCAGGGCCTGAAATTTTATGGTCCCTGCAAAGGGAGTGCCAGACGGCTGGAGTTTGAAGATGCATTGAAACAGCAGATGAAGGAGCATGGTTATACAAGGACGGACGGCTATATCAGGAACAAGGAGAACAATCTGATTAGTACCAACAGTCTCGGAGAAAAATATTGCATTCGCGATTGGTATGAATTGGAGGAAGGTTCACTCAAAAAGGAAGAGCATATTTTGTATGCGGCAAGGAATCTGGCATTTCTGCATTTGGTGATGACGGACATCCGGATGCCGGACAATAGTGCTGTTTTTGTAGAAGAGGATTTGAACGATTGCTTTGAGAAACGAACCAAAGAGCTGAAAAGAGTAGGAACTTATTTAGTAAAAAGAAGAAACAAGTCTGCCTTTGAAGTAAAATATTTGAATTGCTGCAAAATCTTTTATGAGGAGGCGGTAAAGGCGGGGGAGCAGCTGGCCAAAATCGAGGTACGCGAATTCTGCGAGGAAAGCATATTATACGGCAAGGTGCTGCATGGCAGCTATACATATCACAATGTATTGATGCCGCGCCACTTAGAGCGTTCCTGTCTGATGACCGCGGAAGCAAGCGGAGACGGGATTGCAACGGTCAACTTCGAAAAGGCAGTGTTTGGAATGCAGGTCTATGATTTGTATCAGTATCTGCGCAAGGTAATGGAGAAGAATAATTGGAACTGGGAGCTAGGCAGTCGCGTATTGATGGCATATGAGGAAATCCGGGCATTATCGACGCAGGAAAGAAAACTTTTGCATACCCTCCTGCTGTATCCGGAAAAATTTTGGAAAATCACCAATTATTATTACAATTCCAGAAAGTCCCTCATCCCGCAGAAAAACGCAGAAAAGCTGGATGCATTACTATTGCAGCAAAAAGAAAAACAAGAGTTTTTACACAGGCTTTGTCAATTCTAAAGAAGTATGGTATAATGTACGCGAAGAACGGAGTAAGAACAAGAGCAAATTGACTGCTAAGCTTGCTTAAGCAGTCAGTTTGGCTTGTTCTGATGGAGCGAACGCGACCGAGGGAAGCCGAAGCGAAGCAAGGCTTTGTGAGGTACTCCGTTCGTAGCGAGGAGTAAGAGCAACGCGAGTGAAACTTTGCTTTGAGTAACGTGAAAACGCGACCGAGGAAAGCCGAAGCGAAGCAAGGCTTTGTGAGGTACTCCGTTCGTGGCGAGGAGAGAGCGAACGCAAAATTTTATTTTGGAATGGATGAACAGTTTGGAAGATCAGAACAAATTACAAAGCAGAAAACCGAATAGGAATCAATATACTGCGCAGAGAAAAGCGAAGTACGAGAAAGCACAGGCACAGGACGAGGATTTATATGCACTGCTAAAGAGAGAGCGGGAGCACCAGAGTAGCGGTGTGGGCAGCAGAGTGCCGCAGGGCGGAAAGAAGCAGGCGACAACTGCAGCAGCATATGCGGCTACGGCAAAGGCTGCGAAAAAGACGGCAGCAAAGGCACCCAAAAAGGTACAGTTGGATAGGAACGCAGATTATTATATTACGACACCGGATATGACTGCGGCTCGAAATGCTGCGGAGCAGCATACCTCAAGGAAGCGCAAAAGCGAGGGACCGTCCGGTACAGCAATTCTTGGAATTATTGCATTGTTTGTAGTAGCAATCATTGCCGTGACTGCGTTTTCGATTGCGGCAAAGCACAATAAGCAGATAGAGGCGGATGCGAACAAAGCACCGAGTACCGCACCGACCAAGGCACCGACCGTAGTGGAGGCAAATCGGGAAATTCTTGCGATTTTGGAACGCAAGGATACTGCCAATATGCTTTTGCAGCTTTACAGCATTGCAGATGGAGAAACGCTGTTTTTGAATTACACTTCGATTACGGATATCCGGGACAAGTATGACCAGCAGCTGGTGGTAGGACAGCTGGAGATAGGAGCAGTCGTAGAGGTTAAGTATGATTCCGAACAAAGAAAGGTAGCATTGTTGCAGGTGTCGGACGAGGGCTGGGAATTAAAATATCAGACCGGTCTGACGGTTAGTGAGGACCGGTCCTTGGTAAATCTGCGGTCGCAGACCTACGAATATACGAATGCGCTGCATGTTTACGATGGGGATGAGCAGAGGTCGCTTGAACATATTTCAGCCGAGGACACGATAACGCTGCGGGGAATAGGCACGGAGGTATATGTCATTCGGGTAGAGCGTGGTCACGGATACTTGACTTTGGCTGCCGAAAAGGATTATATCGGCGGCAACCTGTATCTGAACAATGATTATTTTGCGCAGATTACCGAAGGAATGGTATTGCAGATTAAGGAAGGCACCTACGAGGTTACGGTGGAAAATCAGGATTTGACTGCGACCATCGAGACTACGATTGCACGCAACGAGACCGCAATACTGGATTTGACGGAATATGCACGTGTACCGGACCCGATGTGTCAGGTGAATTTCCAGATTTCGCCGAGCGGAGCGGTATTATATCTGAATGGTGACAGCACTTATTACAAAAATCCGATTACACTTCCGTATGGTGCGTATACGATGAAAGTAGAGTCGGGCGGTTATGTGACCTATGAAGGTACGTTGACGATAAACAAGGCAACGATGACGGTTAGCATTGATTTGCCGCCGGAGGTAGAGGAGCCGGACGATACGGATAGTTCCGGCGGTACGACAACCGATGGCGAAAACCATGGTTCCGGTAGCAGTGACAACAATGATACGGGTTCTGATTCGGATGCATCGAGCGGAGATGATGATAACTACGAGGATGATATATCGGACAATACCTCGGAAAATTTGGAGGATTATCAGGTAGACGAAGAAAATTCCATTGTTATCCGTTCGGATGAAGGGGTTGAGGTTTATCTGAACGGAGATTATATGGGTGTCATTGAGGATGGCTTCGTAGCGTTTACAAAGTATATTGGCAGCTTTACGCTGGAGCTGGTCAAGGGAACAGAAACCAAATCGTATGTGATTCTGGTGGATGACAGCGGCGAGGATTTCGAGTTTTCAAGATATTTTAAATAATCTAAGAATGGCTGGAAGAGCTTATTGCTTTTCCAGCCATTCTTTTACTGCAAATAAGTCCGGGCAGATGAGAGCAGCGGTCTGACGCATTTCTTCATCCGGAGCAATCATGTCCGGTACCATAATCGGGAACATACCGGCGCGGGAGGCAGAACGGATGCCGTTAAAGGAATCCTCGATTGCGATAGCTTCGGACGGAGCCACGCCCAACTGTTCGCAAGCCATGAGAAAAATATCCGGTTCCGGCTTGCTGCGTTTTAACATATCACCGCCGGTCAGATGGTCAAAATAAGGCATGAGTCCGGCAGCTTCAATCTGGTGCGTAACAACAGCAATGCGGGTAGAGGAAGCAAGACCGATGCGATAGCCCTGCGCTTTCAGATATTGCAGCAGTTCGACGATACCGGGCTTCATCGGAAGTCTGCCGTGGTCAAAATTGGCATGATACCAGGCCGAGCTTTCCTGCTTGTATTGGTCGAACGGAAAATCCTCACCATAATGAGCCAGAAAGATTTCCTTGGTAGTGGTAATGTTGGTACCGATGCAACGGTAAAAGACCTCTTCCAGTCCGACGATACCATTTCGCTCTGCGATTTGCAGCCAGCCCTGTAGCACGGCTCGTTCGGAATCAAAAATCACGCCATCCATGTCGAAAACAACAGCCTTGTATTTCATAAATGCGCCTCCATTTTGCTTGCTTTTCTGTTGCAAAAAGTTTATCATAGTTTAGTGTAGAGGACAAGAAGAAAATGATGAGCCTTTAGGTTTGAAATGAGATGGAGAATGGTGTGTAAAAAGCACATTGATAAAAGGTTCTCGGAATGAAAGGAGTAGTATGAAAGTAAAATCGAGTGAGTATTTAGCAAAAGTAAAGCCGCTGCTGGTTTGCTTGAGAGACCGGCTGTTACAGGAATATCCGTATGTTTCGGTATTGGCAACAGATTCTAAGGCTATGAGTTATCGTGTCAGCAAGAACGGAACGAGTATTTCGACGCATGATTTGCTGAGCGGAAGAGGCTTTGTCGTAAAGGTATACGACGGCAGCAGCTATGCGGAGTATTCCTTTAACGATATTTCAGAGGATAATTTAGAGGAGCTGATTAGCAATATCCGTGAGGCGGTCGTACCGTTGGCGGAGAATCTGCCGGAGGGAGTAAAGAAGAGTGCATATCGCATGCTTGAGGATGAGCCGGCAGTGTTTGCAGACAGTACGGAATATGAGGTAGACCCGGAAAGCTATGGGGATGAAGCGATTATTCGCGAGCTGACGCAGATTAGTGAAAAGGGAAGAGCATATAACGAAAAGATTTTGGATTGTATTGCAAATTTAAGTTATCAGAGATACAGCAAGCTTTTTTTGTCCAAGAATCGTGATATGGAGCAGAATATTCTTTGGACAGCGGGTGCTTTTTTCGTAATGGCATCCAAGGGCGAAGAGGTCAAGAACAGCTATCGCGGTTTTTCAAATCTGGGCGGTCTGGAGTTGCTTGATAAGATGCGGGATGGTGTGGAAAAGGTGGCAAAGACCGCATTGGAGTTGTTGGAGAGCGAGCCGATGATTCCGGGCGAGTATGATTGTATTTGTGACCCGGGCGTGACCGGCATGATTGTTCACGAAGCCTTCGGACATGGTGTAGAGATGGATATGTTCGTAAAGAAGAGAGCATTAGCAGAGCAGTTTGTAGGTAAGCAGGTGGCTTCAAAGCTGGTAAACATGCATGATGGTGCAGCGGCAGCAAAGGAGGTTGCAAGCTATTTCTTTGACGATGAGGGTGTGCTGGCACAGGATACATTAGTGATTGAGCAGGGTATCTTAAAGGCAGGCATCAGTGATGCACAGTCTGCAATGCACCTTGGAACGGTGCCGACCGGAAACGGACGCCGCGAAAGCTATGCCAGAAAGGCATACACCCGTATGACAAATACGTTTTTTGAGGGTGGCAAGGATAAGGTAGAGGATATGATAGCCTCGATTTCGTACGGCTTTTTGTTAGAGGAAGCGCAGAGCGGTATGGAGGATCCGAAGAACTGGGGTATCCAGTGCATGGTAAGTATTGCCAGAGAGATTAAGGACGGCAAGCTGACCGGAAAGATTTATAGTCCGATTGTTCTGACCGGCTATGTACCGGATTTGTTAAAGTCCATCAGCATGGTATCGGAAACGGTAGAGCTTGGCGGAGGCGGTTTCTGCGGCAAGGGCTACAAGGAATGGGTCAAGGTTTCGGACGGTGGTCCTTATATTAAGGCAAGAATTCGTTTGGGATAAAAAGTGCGCGATTTTCTGGGATTGATAGAGTGCGCGGATTCGCGCAGAAATGAGGGAAATATGATTGAACGTATTAAATTGGCACTGGCAAAGACCGGGGTGTCAGTATATCAAATAAGTGAGACAAAGGAAGAGTCAGTAGAGCTGTTCTTTATTCGCAAGAGTCTGGATATGCGCCGGAGAAAGGCAGTAAAGAAGGCGAGTGTTACGGTGTACCGCGAGTTTTCGGAGGGCGAGAAGCGTTATCTTGGTTCTTCTTCTACGGTGCTGCAGGACAGCCTGACGGATGAGGAGATAGAAAAGCAGATTGCGTCCGCATGGTATGCGGCAAGCTTTGTAAAGAACCTGTACTATGAGTTACCGGAGGGCGAGCGGAAGGAATCCGTACACGCGTCTAGCGGTCTGGCAGACAAGGAGCTGGCAGAGAGTGCGCAGATTTATGCAAAGGCATTGTTTGCAGAGGATACGGAGGAGGATGTATTCTTAAATTCAACGGAAGTCTTTTTGAAGCGGACGTGGCATCGTATCGTAAATTCCCGTGGGATTGACGTAAGCTATGTGAATGAGCGTGCGTCCGGTGAGTTTGTGGTGCAGTGCATTGGCGAACAGGATGTGGAAACCTATGTGGATTTTGCATATCATGACTTGGAAACAGAAGCATTGCGCCGGAAGGTAAGAGCTGCACTGGAGCAGACCAGAGCGCGTGCGTCAGCCGTACAGGCACCTCCGGCAGGCAATTATCGCGTGATTTTGTCCGGCGATTATGTGCCTACACTGCTTTCTTATTATGTAGACCGCGCAGGCACTGCGTATGTATATCAGAAGTATTCGAATTATGAGGTTGGCTGCAAGGTACAGGGCGAAGAGGTTTGTGGAGATGCCATCAACCTGACCTTAAAGGCAACAGTACCATACAGTGGAGAAGGTATTGCATTAGAGGATCGCGAGCTGGTAAAGGACGGCAGCTTGCAGCTTCTGCATGGTGGAATTCGGTTTGCGTATTATCTGGGAGTAGAGCCAACCGGTCACTATGACGGATTGACAGCAAAGGCAGGAACGGTGTCATTAGAGGAAATGAAACAGCAGCCATATCTGCATGTGGTGAATTTCTCGGACTTCCAGATGGATTCGTTTTCGGGACATTTCGGCGGCGAGATTCGTCTGGCATATTGGTTTGATGGCGAAAAGGTCGTTCCGGTAACCGGCGGTTCGATTAACGGAAGTATCTTGGATGTGCAGAAGAATCTGACATTCTCGAAGGAGCTGCAGACGGAGAAGGATTTCGAAGGTCCGATGGCAGTGTGCATGGAAGGCATCAGCGTAGCAGGAAGCGAGGAGTAAAGGAATCCGCTTAGCAGAGATTGTGAAAAGTCAAACTTGACAAATTTGGAGAAAGGTAATATATTACTTATTAGAAGTAGGTAATGTATTACCTTTCTTTGCGTTATTAGAAGATTTGATAGAAATGCGTTATGAGATACAGTATCACAGAAGCAGAGATCATTTGAAACGGAGGATAAGATATTGAATGAGCTGAAGGAAAAGGAACTATGCCGGTGTCGCTGGTGTAATTCGAAAAATCCGATTTATATCGAATATCATGACCACGAATGGTGTGTGCCGGAATACCGGGATGAGCTGTTGTTGGAGCTGTTAATTTTGGAGAGCTTTCAGGCGGGGCTGTCCTGGGAGTGCGTGCTGAATAAGCGGGAGTATTTTCGGGAGGCATTTGATGGCTTTGCTCTGGAGAAGGTTTGTGTTTATGATGAGAGCAAGGTCGCAGAGCTTTTGCAAAACAAGAATATTATTCGAAACCGTCTCAAAGTCAATGCGGCGATTAATAATGCAAGGATATTCCGCAAAATACAGGAGGAGTACGGTTCGTTTGTGAAGTATATCTGGGGCTTTACCGATGGTATGGTAATCTACGAGGTGGATAAAACCAGTTCAGAGCTTTCAGATCGGGTGTCGGCAGATTTGAAAAAGCGTGGTATGAAGTTTGTCGGAACGACGATTATTTATTCTTATTTGCAGGCAATCGGAGTACTGTATTCTCATGACAAAGAGTGTTTTTTATTTAGGGAACATGGGTGAGTCGGTTATGGTGCAGTTTGGCAATGCAAGCGGATATTTCGGAATGGAGGTGCAGCATGGATTTTGAAAATATGATGAATGCTGAGAAGGTCGATTTTGCTGGTGTTGATGCTCCGTTGTTTCTTTTGGGGCTACTCAGTGCGTTTGATAACCGCTATCAGGCAAAGGCGGATACGTTCTTTGAGGAAATCAGCTGGAAGCAGTTTTTTGCGATTATCTGCATTAATCTGTGCAAGGAGGCACCGACCGTAAAGGAGCTGGCAGAGCTTATGGGAAGCTCGCACCAGAATGTGAAGCAGATTTTACTTAAGCTGGAGCAAAAGGGATTTGTGCAGATTGAGGAGGATGGAGCCGACCGACGAAAGCAGAGGATTGTGCTGACAGAGAAAACCAAAGTATTTTGTGAAGAACATGAGGAGGGCAGCAGCCGAGTAGTAGGAGCTATTTTTCAGGGAATTTCGCAAGAGCAGTTGGGGATTACGATACAAACCATCCTACAGATGGAGGAAAATTTGAAACAGGTGGAGATTAGCTAAAAAATCATTTTGGAATGGAGGAGCATATGAATCGAATTGTAGTATATACGAGCGGAACCGGATTTACAGCAACGTATGCGGACTGGATTGCGAAGAGTCTGCAATGTGAGGCGAGGGAGCTAAAGAATGTAAATTTAGAGGAATTAGCGGAATATGACCAAGTGGTTTATGGCGGCTGGGTCATGGCGGGCATGGTAGTTGATTATAATAAAATCAAGGAAAAAGACTTAAAGAATGTGGTAGTATTTGCAGTCGGCATGACGATTCCGAGCGAAGCTTTGCGTAAGCAGCTTGCCGAGCAGAACGGTATTGAGCCGGAGCGATTCTTTTATTTTGAGGGTGGATACTGTCCGGAGAAGCTGGGATTTTTTAAGAAGCTGATTATTAAGATGATTGCGCGTTCGATAAAGAAAAAGCCGGAGAAAACAGAAGAAGATTTGCATATGCTGGAAACCGTAAAGGGTGCCGACCGGACGAGCAGGGAAGCGATAGCAGGCTTGGTGGAGTACTGCGAGCGGTAAAGCTTGAGAGATATGCAGTAGAGTGCAACAAAATGATACGAATAACCAAGCAGGAGCAATATCCTTGAATAAATGAGGATATTGCTCCTGTCGTTTTATGCTTCTTCCGCCGCGTCGTGGAACAATTCGCCGGAAATCCATACCTTCTCTAATTGATAATCCAAATCTAACATCAGCAAATCGGCATTGCGTCCCTTCTTGAACATACCGAATTTCTTCTGTACGCCTGCAGCGCGTGCGGCAGATTCCGTAGCAGCCGTGATGGCGACGCTTGCCGGAATACCGTAGTGAATCAAGCGCAGCATGGATTCGTATACATTTGTGGTGGAACCGGCAAGGGTACCGTCGGCAAGGGTAGCACAGCCGTCCTTTACCGTTACGTCCTGATGATTGAGCTGGTAGGTTCCGTCCGGCATACCGGCAGCACTCATGGAATCCGATACGATAATCAGCTTTTCCGGAATAGCGGTAAACATCAGACGCAGAATGGAAGGATGTACATGGATACCATCACAAATAATTTCTGCATTAAAGCCAAATCGTACAGAGCACCGATGAGTCCCGGTTCTCTGTGATGCATGCTGTTCATGCCGTTAAACAGGTGGGTAATCTGAGTAACACCTGCCTGTGCAGCACGCTGCGCGGTCGCATAGTCGCAGGTGGTGTGTGCCAGAGAAATGACGAAATCCTTACGATAACGGTCGATAAATTCAAAAGCCCCCGGCAAAGTAGGGTCAATATCGGCAATGCGGATAAAACCGCCGCCGGCAAGGAAAAGCTCGCGGAACAACTGGATATCAACCGGCAGCAGATGCTCTGCAGCCTGTGCGCCGTTCTTTTCGTTACCGAAGAAAGGACCCTCCATATGGATACCGACCATATGACTTTCAACCGGTTTTTGCATATGCTGCTCCCGATAAAGCGTGTGCAGGTTTTTCAGTCCGGTAAGCATATTTTTCTTGGTATCAGTGCCGATGGTAGGCAGGACGGAGGTAATACCTCGTTGTGCATACCATTTCATCATCTTGTGCATTTCCTCCGGTGTAGCGGTGGAAAAATCATAGCCGGCGCAGCCGTGTGTGTGGATATCAATCAGACCCGGGATAATGCGCTTGCCGGAGCAGTCGATGATTTCCGTACCTTCCGGAATGGTCATGGTATTTGCTACACTCTCAATAACGCCGTCAATGACCAGAATCTGAGTTCTTTTAAAGCGTCCGTTTAAAAGAACGAGACCGTTTTTAAACAATTTTGCATTCATATGGGTACCTCTCTTTCGTAAAATGGTTTAACGGTATTCAGCAGCCAACTGCTCGAATACCTTGAGTGCGCGTTCAATTCGTTCGGTTGGAACACAGTAAGAAATGCGTACATGCCCCGGACAGCCGAAGTCGTCTCCCGGCACCAGAAGCAAATCGTATTTCTTTGCTCGTTCACAGAAGGCAACAGCGTCAGGCTCTAAGGAGCGTGGGAAAATATAAAAGGCACCCTGTGGCTTCACGCAGGTAAAGCCCAGACGAATCAAGCCCTCATAAAGCAGGTTGCGGTTTTTCTCATAAATGCTGGTGTCAGCGGTTTCGTCGGTACAGTAAGAAGCAACGCGCTGGAACAGACTCGGAGCATTGACATAGCCCAGGGTACGTCCGGCACCACAGATGGCAGCATAAGCAAGCTTTGCGTCCGTCATTTCGTCCGGTACCAATATATAGCCGATACGTTCTCCCGGAAGGGAAAGGGATTTGCTATAGGAATAGCAGACAAAGGTATTCGGATAGTATTTGGTTACAAACGGAATCTCCAATCCATCATAAATCAGTTCGCGGTAAGGCTCATCGGAAATCAGAAAAATCGGATGTCCGTATTCTGCGCTTTTGCGGGTCAGCAATGCCGCCAGCTTCTGAATTGTTGCCTCGGAATAAATCGTACCGGACGGATTGTTTGGCGAATTGATAATCATTGCCTTGGTATGTGGGTTGAGTGCTGCTTCAAGCTTTTCAAAATTAATTTGGAATTGCTCAATATCCGCATCCACAACAACCAGCTTTGCACCGGCGCCGCTTTCGACAAAGCAACGATATTCCGGGAAAAATGGTGCGGCTACGACAAATTCATCGCCCGGCTCTGCCAATGCGCGGAAGCAGGCACTCAGCGCAGCAGCGGCGCCGACCGTCATATAAAAATTGTCGGCATGAAAGGCAGTACCGAAACGACGATTTAAGGATTCGGCAATTCGAGTGCGGACGATGGCATCGCCCTGCGCACTGGTATAACCGTGTGTTCCGACCGGACCCTCCTCCTCAAGTACTCGTAAAATAGCCTGATGAACGGAATCCGGAGCAGGTACGCTCGGATTGCCAATGCTAAAATCAAAGATATTTTCTGCACCGACTTCGGCAGCGCGGCGCTTTCCGTATTCAAAAATCTCGCGAATCGTGGAACGCTTTTGTCCCAAATCAACCATGGATTGTGAAAACATAAGACCCTCCTTAGTTAAAATAATTACTAATATGAAGAAAAATCACTTTCTATGCTTTATGATAGCATGAATCTGTGTTTACGTCAATGAAGCAAAAGTTTGAGTTCCCGCTTTTGCCTGCCGCAGACATGGAATTGCGAAACTCGGTGAAAACGATATCTCAGTCAGACAAGTTAACCAAAACCAAAGCAGGTACTTGAGACCCGCCGGTACTTAGACGCTGTATTTTAGCGTCTTATGTACCGCTGCGAGTGTCGAAGTAGCGAGAGCGTGCCTGCGTGCGTTTTAGGTTAAGCTTGGCTGACGTTAGAAAAATGACGTTTCGCAATTCCATGTCTGCGGCAGGCAAAAAATGCGGAAACTTACCAATGAGGAGCTTTTTGATTCTAAATGATTTCTTAAACTTTGGTTAAAGAAAAAAATTGTAACAAAAAGTTAACAAATCTATGTTATACTGTGAGTAAGCTATGGAAAACAATCCGGATGCTGTCCGGATATACGAGAGAACAGGAAGCAAATGCTTTCGGAATAGAGGAGAGTGTATGGAGTTACCAATTTCATTTAACGAGGAAGAGCTTTGGAATCGTACCCTTTTGCTGTATGATGCAGCACTGAAGGAAATCGGCACCAAGCTGGAGATTTTGAATAACGAGTTTAAGCTGGCGCATCAGTACAACCCAATTGAACATATTACGTCCAGAATCAAATCGGTACACAGCATTGCGAAGAAAATGCGCCACAATCAGCGGGAGCTGACGGTAGAGAATATTGTCCGTTATGTAAATGATATTGCCGGAATCCGCATTATTTGTTCGTTTACAAACGATATTTATCGGATTGCAGATTTGATTGCAAAGCAGAGCGACATTACGGTACTAAAGGTGAAGGATTATATTGCAAATCCGAAGCAAAACGGTTATACCTCATATCATATGATTGTGTCGGTACCGATTTTTCTTTCGGATGAAGTGATTGATACGAAGGTGGAGATTCAGATTCGGACGATAGCGATGGATTTTTGGGCGAGTCTGGAGCACAAAATTTATTATAAGTTTGAGGGAAATGCACCGGTTCATATCCGGCGCGAATTGAAGGAATGTGCAGATTTGGTATCGTTTTTGGATCGAAAGATGCTCTCCATCAACGAAGAAATCCAAAGCTATAAGGAGCCGGAGGAGAATTATTCTAAGATTATGACGAGCTTGCTCAAGGAGCGGATGCGAATGGCATACGGTACGGTACAGGAGGAAGAAAATGCGATTGACGCTACCGCGCATTCTGAGGAGGACGAGCAGGACTGGGTCCCGGTAGTCGATGATTACCGGGAAGAGGAATTTGACGCAGATACAGAGAACACCGCTGCAACCGTGGAGGCTGCAGTAACGCTGGAGACGGCATCGATTAAAGTGGTAAAGAAAAATAAACATAACTAAGGAGAAATGAACGTGGGTGGAAACATAAGAAAAATCGGAATGATACTTTTGGCGGGATGTCTGTCGGTAGCTTGTTATGGTTGCAGTTCATCGGCAGATAAGGAGATAACGACAGGACAGGAACTTGGTAAAGAGATTGCGGATGTGGAGGCGACGCCGGAACCGGAGGCAACGCTGACGCCAACCCCAATACCAACTCCGACGTCAACACCGGAGCCGACGAAAGAGCCGGAGGCGACACTGCCACCGACACTAACCCCGACGCCGAGTCCGGAGCCAATGGAAGAGCCGGAGGCGACTATGACACCAACGCCGATGCCAACACCGGAGCCAACGGAAGAGCCGGAGGCGACTATGACACCAACGCCGGAGCCAACGGAAGAGCCGGAAGCGACTATGACGCCAACGCCGACGTCGACCCCGAAGCCTACAAAGAAACCGGAAGCGACCCCGACACCAAAGCCAACGAAGAAACCGGAAGTAACACCAACTCCAAAGCCGACGAAAAAACCAACGCCGACACCAAAACCTGCCAAAAGCGAAGTAGATGTGATGATAAGTGATATTCTTGAGGATATTATCGAGCCGTCTATGAATGATTTGGAAAAAGTAGTGGTGATACATGATTATATGTTGCGTAATATCGACTATGATTATGAAAACTATTTGGCGGGAACGGTTCCCGGCACCAGTAGTTACACCTTGGGTGCGTTGAAAACAGGCTGGGCGATATGCGGCGGATACGCATCTACGTTTTATGATTTGGCAAAAGCAGCGGGACTGGATGTACAATATGTGTCAGGAATGGCGGATAACGACAGTGGTAAAGGGGCGCAAGGACATGCGTGGAACCAGGTAAAGATAGATGGAAGCTGGTACAATGTGGACGTTACCTGGGACGATCCTACCTGGGTAGGTAAGGAGCATTCCGACCAGTCTTCAAATGCATATACTTACTTTTTGGTGTCCGATGCTGTATTGGAGAAAGGAAAGCATACTTGGGATACCAGCAGTACTTATGCGTGTCCGAAGAGCTATGATTTTGTTAAAATCGTGAAAGCGATAGAAAGCATCAATACCGACCCGAGCGTGAAATTTGCGTACTCTAAGGAAGACGCGGATGAAATAATTGCACAGATGCATGCGCAGGGAGTTCAAAGCTTTGTTTTGTACTTTGCGCACTCTGGTCAGATGCAGAGTTGGGATGTGCTTGACGAACTGTTTGCAAAGCACAATACTGTTTATTCGACAGATGGGGCAAGTGTAGTCATTCCGGAGGAAATATATAAGTACAACATTAAAACCGAAGAGGGACTTTGCAGCATTACTGAATTAAGTGAGATTAAAGAAGTGTTGGAGCATTACAACGGTTCACCGGAGGATATTCGTTTTCGTTATTATGATACGACGATCACGGAAGAAAATATTGATTTTCTGATTGAATATGGGCTGGCAAAGGTAGGTTGTGCGGCAAAACGAAGTGCAAGTACGACGGTACATGACAACCATCTGGAGTTTGGGGTAAGGTTGTCCGAGAAGCCGGTATATGTTGTTGACGATTTGAGCGATTTAGTGGATATGGATACCGACTCCGACTTTGAATTATGGTATGAGGGCGGTGTGCTATCCCATGAGGAATTATCGGCGGCACTGAATCAGGCAGCAATTCCGAAAGGAGCATCCTTTGTCGTAGCCGGAAGAGAAGGATTTCACGAACAGTCTGTAACCTATGCGGAGATATATGCAAAGAAGGAAATATGGTATGCAGATGAGTTGCAGGATATTATTGATGCAGTGGAGCAGTACGGAATCAGCGGTGTTGCAACGCGGCCGATCTATGTGCCGGAAAATGCAGCAAATCCGGAGCTTCGTTTTGAAATAAGCGATTACCTCTATGAGAAAGCAGAAGATGGTTATGCTTTAGGCGGCTGGAGAACGGAATATGGCTATTATATCGGAGAAGTTAACCGAGAAGTTATTTTTGACAGCATCGAACAGCTGACAGAAGAAATCCAAAACGCGATTGACAAGAATCAATTAGGATATACCATATTTTATTGTGAAGAAGCCTTTTATAACAGTAATGGTGGTGAATATGAGATCATTGCGGCTACCGGCTGTGATGTAGAAATCGTTATGGGTTACAGTAAGGGCGGAAGCTACAATTATGAAGGGTTTAAGTTGGCGTTAAAGGCAGAATAAATTATTGTTAATAGAAAGAGGATGGCTTGAGGAAAAGCCATCCTCTTTTAGTACAATGAGTGGTAGAAAAAAATAAAAAAGGTATTAACCGCCCTAAACGTTTGGGTACTATAATATTGAAAGCTTTCAAATACACTTTATCACGAAAGGAAGGAATATCTTGGATACGATTTCGGTAGCTACTTTTGTAGAGGAAAATCTAAAAACGATTTTTGCTTATGCCTTATCCAGAGTGTCTAATCATGAGGATGCAGAGGACTTGACCGGTGACATAGTGATAGCGATTTTGCAGAGTGCGGACAAGCTAAAGACACCGGAGGCGTTTTATGGCTATATTTGGGGCATTGCCGCCAATACCTATCGGAAGTTTTTGCGAAAAAGGAGCAATCGAAAGAGCGTGGAAGAGAGCATTGAGCAAATCGAGGAGTCCGCTTCGATGAAACTGGCAGCAGAGGGCGATTTTGCAGAGGAGCTTGCAGATGCAGAGGAACTGCATAAAGATATGGCAAGGCTTCGGATGGAAATTGCGTTGCTTTCCAAGGAACATCGGGAGTGTACGGTGGCATATTATTTTGAAGAATTGTCCTGCAGTGCGATTGCGAAAAAGCTGGATATTTCACCGGAAATGGTAAAGTACTATCTGTTTAAAACAAGAAAAATTTTGAAAGAGGGTATCAGTATGGAACGAGAATTTGGTGAAAAGAGCTTTAGACCGGAACCATTTGAATTTGCAACTATTTTTCAGGGAAGTTTTAATCGGGAGTATCAGAATTTGTTTACCAGAAAGCTGCCCGGACAGATACTTTTGTCAGCATATTATACGCCGATGTCGATACGGGAGTTAGCAATCGAGCTTGGCGTAGCCTCGGTATATTTGGAGGACGAAATATCGCTGCTTGAAAAATATAAGCTGTTATCAAGGCTTGCTACAGGGAAGTATCAGACCAATCTGGTAATATTTACAGAGGATTTTACAAAAGAATTTCATCGAGAGGCAAAGAAGCTGGCGGTGCCTGCCTTAAAAGAAATTTTTACAGGTGTGAAAGTGCATATGCAAGAAGTGAAAAGTATCAATCGGGTTTGTGACGGACTTTCGAAAGAACGCCTGCTGTGGGGGCTGTTATGGCCGCTGATGCGCATGGGACTGAAAAGCTTTTCTGCAAAGCATCCGCAATACGAGGAAATGAACGAAATCTATCAGGGTGTGGGCGGAATCAATTATGGTGTGGCAGGGAATGAAATACCGGAGGAGTTTCGTTGTGATTCTTTTGCAGGATACGCGGAAATTGATGAAAACTACTACGCAATGGCGGCGGATTTTGGTGTACTCCCAACAAAGAACCGGTATTTTGGCAGAGAAAACAGGGAAGAAGTTCGGGAGAAAATTTATAAGACCGTTGCCGGAGAAATTGAGACAGAGTTTATGGTTTTGACAGAAGAAGAGGAACGTGTGCTTGGCGAGATTTTATCAAGGGAAGCGGAAATGATGGCGGAACTGTATGAGCATTTGTTTGAGGGTGCTTGTAATATTATGAAGCAGCACGCACCAAAGCAGGTAAAAGAGGAAGTGGAGCGAATCATATATCATACACTGCTGTTTCGCACCACAGGTCTGTTCGGAGGATGTGCGGTGCAGTCGGGAGAGCTGGAGATTCCGAAGGTAGATGGAGCAGTGGCAGTTTTGATCCGGGGAAAAAAGTAAGGCGGTGAAACGCGAAAATGTACGACAGTGAAAGATGAAAAGTGATAGAATAACGGAACATATCATGATATAATTGAGGTGTTTGACAAGAGTGAAACTTTGAAAATATAAGGTTTTATAGATAGAAAGTGAGATGAGCATTTTGAGAAATACTTTTGAACTTTCACAATTTGATGAGTACAAAGAAGACAACCGAAGAGAAGTGAAAAAAGCAAATGGTGGTTTGCCGATTTCTTTGTGGGACACTTATTCTGCATTTGCAAATTGCTACGGTGGTGTTATTATCCTTGGTGTCAAAGAAGAAAAAGACGGTAGTTGGAAAACTACTGGTCTTCAGAATGCATCCAAGCTTCGCAAAGATTTCTGGGATACTATTAACAATTCTAAGAAAGTAAATATCAATCTCCTTTCGGAAGATGAAGTGCAGACTTATGAAGTTGGTAACAGTAAAGATGTCATTATGGTTATTTATGTGCCGATGGCAAAGCGTGAGCAGAAGCCGGTGTACATCAATAACGATATTTTTAATGGCACGTTCCGGCGAAATTATGAGGGCGATTATCATTGTACTAGATTGCAGGTAAAGACCATGCTTCGAGACCAGACGGAACGCACTATAGATATGGAAGTACTGGATAAGGTTCCTATGGAAGATTTGAATTATGATACTATTCATGGATATCGTAACAGTCATCGCTCACTGAAAGAAGGACATCCCTTTGAGCGTTTAAGTGACCATGAATACTTAAGAAGCATAGGAGCAGCTGCGATTTCTGAGGAAGATGGACAGTTGCATCCTACGGCAGCAGGCATGCTGATGTTTGGGGATGAGTACAACATTGTCCGTCATTTTCCAGAGTATTTCTTGGATTACAGAGAAGAATTGGACCCGACCACACGCTGGAGTGACAGATTGCAGTCCAGCTCCGGTGAGTGGTCTGGAAATATATGTGACTTTTATTTTAGGGTTTATAACAAGATTATTAAGGATGTTAAGGTACCATTCAAAATGTCCGGTGGTGAGCGGGTGGATGATACTCCGGTACACAAGGCACTTCGTGAGGCGTTGGCGAACTGCCTGATTAATGCGGATTATCATGGCTTGCGTGGTGTTGTTATCCGTAAGGAGC
The DNA here is from genome assembly GCA_017462755.1 of Lachnospiraceae bacterium. Classification (GTDB taxonomy): domain Bacteria; phylum Bacillota; class Clostridia; order Lachnospirales; family Lachnospiraceae; genus RGIG4057. Next base: position 32,204 of record JAFTQM010000021.1, read on the forward strand.
CGGACAAGCTGGTTTTGGCGAATCCGGGTTATGTCAGAACGGGTAAAAAGCAGATGCGTCTTGGAGGCGAATCCGATCCGCGAAACAAGGCTCTTATGAAAATGTTTAATCTTATCAACATTGGTGAACATGCCGGAAGTGGTGTGCCGAATATCTTTAACGTATGGGCAGATGAAGGCTGGG
>JAFTQM010000022.1 GCA_017462755.1 Lachnospiraceae bacterium
CCTGCAACCTCGGCTTCGGTAGAAGCAGTGGTTTCAGCAGAAGTGGCTTCCGTGGTGCCCTCGGTGGTTTCGGGAGCATCGGCGGTGCCGCAGGCGACCAGGCCAAAGGCCATGACCAGAACCAGCAGCAGGGAAATCAGTTTTTTCATTTCAGGTTCTCCTTATAAGCATTTTCTCCTTCGCTGGTGCTCGCAGCTTATAACGAGTATTTGGCTATTCGTGAAACCGACTGGTACAGATTTTTTGGATGTACTTCACGGCGGCGGCCCCGTACAGGATTTGCACCTGTTTCCCACGATAACCTCGTAATTTTACCATTTGTATGTAGATAATTCAATGGGAAAAACGGAGAATCTGGGAACCATAATTGCGGAGAATTTGTGAAAATAAAGCTCCGGGGAATTGGAATTTCGTTTTAGCTGATTCTTACAGCAGCTACCACCAAGCGGCCGTTGGCCTGCGAATACTCGCAGGTGGACAGGCAGATGATCTTATCACCATATACGGGGGTAATACCCGTATCATAAAAAGCAAGGCTTTGGCAGGTCGCAACAAAATCGTTAAACTCAGATTCAGTTCCATCAACAAACTGATGGTAAGCAAAACCTTCTCCGGCACTGGTCGTTGTTTTGAATACCGCAAATACCTGGTATGTATGATGTTCCGTCAGTGTATCAAATGTAAAAACTCCATTTTCTTCCCAGAAAGTATAGCTTGTGAAATCATCAAGATCGGAAAACATACTGCCGTCACGCATGTGGTGGCCGTAAATCGTAATGTTGTCGGATGGCGCAAATACATCGCATTCTTCCCGGACAAAGATGCAGCCGTGGGAGCTGTAATTTTTATAAAAGTCACGGCGAAGATAATAGTCTTTGCTGTCGGGAGTCTGCATAACGGGGTAATTGATGGAGGTGTTGTCGATTTTCAACCATCCAACAATATCGGAATTCAGTTCATAAAGCTGTGCGTATTCAGCTAAGATTCCGCCTGATTCAGTTCCTTCAGTCTCATCGGTCGGAATTGTTTCATCGGAAGTGTCGGCAGGCGCGGTTGTTTCGTTTGCGGCAGGGAGAGAGGGAGAAATTTGTGCCTGCTCAACAAGTGAGGCAAGATTGTTGAATTGCTCCTGCTGGGTGCTGCTTTCCCGGAAATAATCGATTACCAGATACCCGCACATTAGAAATATAATGACTAAGAGAACAATAATGATATTGATCAGAATACGCTGAACTTTCATGAAAAGACCTCTTTCTGCGAAAATAAAAATCACGGCAGCCTGACAGACTGCCGCGAACGTTTTTACGCAACACAAATAAGCAGGGAGTGACCCTGTGATTCTTGCTCTTGTAGTTCTTCTGACTCGCATCTCATACGAGGATAAGTTTCTGCCTTCTCAGGTTTCCCCAATGACCGGCTTCCGCCGACGAAACAAACCTCTTGATACTTACAGCACCGTTGCGTGCGGGGCTTTTCACCCCATTCTCTTTTTAAGCTGTACAGCCGACCTGCGTACCATACAGCCACAAGAACATATTCTTTTGTTCTCAATGATTATAAGTTGCCATTGTGAGAAAGTCAATCGAAAACGTACATTCCGAAGAAAGCCAGCAGACCATCGCCGCAGTCGTATTCCATACCGCACTTATCGGCCAACTTCTTGACAAAGATGCAATAGGCAGACATGCAGGAATACTGGTACTCCGGGAAACGGCAGGGTTCTCCC
>JAFTQM010000023.1 GCA_017462755.1 Lachnospiraceae bacterium
CGGGAGATGCAAGAACGCTTATGATTGTATGCGAATAGGGAGAGGAAGAATAAAGTGTAGGTGAACTTGCCGGAAAGAAAGTGGATATTGTAACGATAGAAGAACAGGAAGAACTGACGACGGCATATCTGGCCGAATTAAAAAAGCAGTATCGTCCGCAGCGTGTCATGATAGAGTTTAATGGTATGTGGAATGTGGAAGAGTTTTTGGAAGCCGAGCTGCCGGAAGACTGGGTTATGGTACAGGTGATTACCATCATTGATGCATCAACCTATCAGAATTATCTGAACAATATGCGCTCGATTATGCTTGGACAGTTCAAGCTTGCGGATACGATTATTTTCAATCGTTGCGACGAGACGACAGATAAGCTTGCGCTGCGCCGTAGCGTTAAGGTCGTAAACCGCAAGGGACAGATTATTTATGAGTCAGCGGACGGTGTGACCGATGATGCCGGAGAAGAGGTGCTGCCGTTTGATATTGATGCGGATATCATTGATATCTGTGACGATGATTACGGTCTTTGGTATATGGATGCCATGGAGAATCCGAAAAAGTATGCAGGCAAGAAGGTAAAGTTCCGGGGTATGGTATACCGTTCGGAAAAGCTGCCAAAGCGCAGCTTTGTGCCGGGGCGTTTTGCGATGACCTGCTGTGCGGATGATATTGCGTTTATCGGATTTTTGTGTAAGGTAGATCCGAAGGTTGGGCCGTTGCAGTTAGAGGAATTAAAGAACCGTCAGTTTATTAATGTGACTGCAACGATTCGGGTTGAGTTTTATCGTGAATATCGCGGTAAGGGACCGATTTTGTATGCGGAGACCATTGAACCGGCAGAAGAACCGGAGGATAAGCTGGTATATTTTAATTAATAAGCTGGGTTTAACAATGTGAAAAAACCAAAACTTGACGAAAGTGACAAAGTCTTATATAATAAATTGGATACACAAATAACTGGAAGGGAACGTGTGAGATGTTGAAAAGCATGACCGGCTTTGGACGGTATGAAATTGCAAACGAAGAACGCAGAGTTGTGGTAGAGATGAAATCCGTAAATCACCGTTATTGCGAGATTTCTATCAAGATGCCTAAAAAGCTGAGTTTCTTTGAGGCAGGAATTCGAAATGTTTTAAAGAAATACATCAGTCGTGGAAAAGTAGATGTATTTATTACCTACGAGGATTATACGGAAGGTAAGGCGTGTGTGAAGTATAATTCCGAGCTTGCGAAGGAATACTTAGAAAAGCTGAATTGCATGAGCGAGGAGTTTTCAATTAAGAATGAGATAAGCACCACCTTGCTGGCACGTTTTCCGGAAGTGTTTACTTTGGAGGAGCAGTCCTTGGATGAAGCTGCACTTTGGAGTATTGTAGAAGAAGCAGTGACGAAGGCTGCGGAGCGGTTTGTGGAGACCAGACAGACCGAGGGCGAGCATTTGAAGCAGGATTTGTTGGCAAAGCTGGACGGAATGCTTGCAATGGTTGATTTTGTAGAGGAGCGTTCTCCACAGATTGTGACCGAATATCGGAAGAAGTTAGAGGACAAGGTATCCGAGCTGCTTGGTGATACAAAGATTGATGAGCGGATTTTGGCAACAGAGATTACGCTGTTTGCAGATAAAATCTGTGTGGATGAAGAAACGGTTCGCTTAAAGGCGCATATCAACAATATGAAGGAAAGCCTCGGCGAAGGAGTAAACATCGGCAGAAAGCTGGATTTTATTGCGCAGGAAATGAATCGCGAAGCAAATACGATTTTGTCGAAGTCCAGTGATTTGTCTGTGACCAATCAGGCGATTGATTTAAAGACTGAAATCGAAAAGGTGCGGGAACAGATTCAGAATATCGAGTAATGGGCATAGTATGAGCAGATTAGTCAATATTGGATATGGAAATGTAGTAAATTCAGAAAAAATACTTGCGGTAATACGTCCGGAGGCTGCGCCGGTCAAGCGTATGGTGCAGGCGGCAAAGGATCATGATACCTATGTGGATGCGACCTGCGGAAGAAAATGCAAGTCGGTAATTGTCGCAGAAAACGGCAGGATTATTTTGTCGGCCTTGTTGCCGGAAACGATTGCCGGACGAGTAAATGCAAAATTATCTTCGCTTCGAGAGGAATTTCCGGAGAGCGAGGAATAGCCAGAAAGGAGATTATATATGTTACATCCATCTTATACCGATTTAATGCAGGTAGCAAATCAGGAAGTGGAGCAGGGAGAGGAGCCGGTAGTAAACAGCCGTTATTCGATTGTACTGGCGACTGCAAAGCGTGCCAGACAGATTATTGACGGAGCAGAGCCGCTGGTAATTCCTCCATGCAATAAGCCGCTTTCAATTGCGGTTGATGAGTTATACAAGTCTGAGGTAAAGATTCTTTCAGAAGATAAGGAAGAGATGTAAGAGAGCCGGGCAGTTGGTGCAGGTTCTTTTGCGGTAAGAAAAGGACGGTTTTAGATATGCCCCACGATATGGCTATTTATGACCGCCTTTTTTGACTTGCTGAAGTCGATGGACGGATGCGAAAGAAAAAGGATAAAAAACGTTTTAGAACGGATGAGTAAATATGATAAGATTATGCAGCATTGCCAGTGGAAGCAGTGGCAACTGTATTTACATAGGAACAGAATCGACGCATGTACTGGTGGATGCCGGTATCAGTGCGAAGCGGATGGAAGAGGGCTTGCGTTCTATTGGTGTAGAACCTGATGAATTGCAGGGGATTTTAATCACGCATGAGCATTCGGACCATGTGCAGGGCTTGCGGGTATTTACCAAGAAGCATTTTCTGCGGGTTTATGCGACGGAGCATACGTTGGATCAGGTACCGATGGAAGCAGTGGTTCGCGAGGAACGGATGGAGCAAATCGAATACGATAAAGAAATACAGATTGGGAATTTGGCAGTGAGACCGTTTGAAATATCTCATGATGCGGCCTGCCCGGTCAGTTATTCGTTTGTATGCGATGGACATAAGATTGGTATGGCTACGGATTTGGGAACTTACAGTGAGACAACGGTAGAATGCCTGAAGGACTCGGAAATTCTTTATCTGGAAGCCAATCATGATGTGAATATGCTGCTGGTAGGAAGCTATCCGTATTCCTTGAAGCAGCGGGTGTTAGGGGAACGCGGACACCTTTCGAATGATTTGGCGGCAGAATTGATAGTGAAGCTGTTGCATCGTGGTATGAAGTATGTGATTCTGGGACATTTGAGCAAGGAAAACAATTATCCGGAGCTGGCATACGAAACAGTTTATCAGGAAGTAAAAAAACATTGGAGCTTTGATACTCCGATGCCCGAAATTTTTGTGGCCAATCGGGAGAAGGTTTCAAAGGTAGTAGAGATATAGAAATAATGATATATACCAAAGGAAAGGCAGGTAAGGTTATGAATAAGACAATTATTACAGTAGTAGGAAAAGATCAGGTGGGAATTATTGCGAAGGTTTGTACTTATCTTGCGGAGAGCAAGGTAAATATTTTGGATATTTCCCAGACCATCGTATCCGGATATTTCAATATGATGATGGTAGTAGACACAAACGAATCTCCGAAGGAATTTGCAGCAGTTAGTGCAGAATTAGAGAAGCTTGGTGAAGAAATCGGCGTAATTATTAAGGCACAGAGAGAAGAAATTTTTAACATGATGCACCGTATCTAAGAACAAATTTCGAAAAGAGGAAGAGGACAGTTATGATCAATTTTAATGAGGTTATGGAAACCAATGCGATGATTGAGCAGGAAAATCTGGATGTCCGGACGATTACACTGGGTATCAGTCTGTTGGATTGCATTGATAGTAATTTGGAGGAATTAAATCGTAAGATTTATGAGAAGATAACAAAAACGGCAGAAAAACTGGTTTCTACAGGTGTAGAAATTGAAAAAGACTTTGGTATTCCGGTCGTAAATAAGCGTATCTCGATTACTCCGGCGGCGCTGGTTGGTTCGGCTGCCTGCAAAACGAAGGAGGATTTCGTAGAAATTGCAAAGACGTTAGACCGTGCAGCGAAGACGGTTGGTGTAAACTTTATCGGTGGCTTTTCGGCGTTGGTCAGCAAGGGTATGACAAAGGCTGACCGTCTGCTGATTGAGTCGATACCGGAAGCATTGGCAGTGACTGAGCGCGTTTGCAGCTCGATTAATGTCGGCTCCACCAAGACCGGTATCAATATGGATGCGGTAAAGCTGTTGGGTGAGATTGTAAAGGATACAGCGGAGCATACAAAGGAAAAGGATTCCTTGGGCTGTGCAAAGCTGGTTATTTTCTGCAATGCGCCGGATGATAATCCGTTTATGGCGGGTGCATTCCACGGTGTAACCGAAGCAGATGCGATTATTAATGTCGGTGTCAGTGGACCGGGTGTAGTAAAGAAGGCATTGGAGAAGGCACGCGGCAAGGATTTCGAGACGCTTTGTGAGACCATTAAGAAAACGGCGTTTAAGATTACCCGTGTAGGACAGCTGGTAGCAAAGGAAGCTTCCAAGCGGATGAATATTCCGTTTGGTATTGTAGATTTATCTCTGGCTCCGACACCGGCAGTGGGTGACAGTGTGGCAGAGATTTTACAGGAAATTGGTCTGGAATATCCGGGTGCGCCGGGAACGACTGCAGCATTGGCATTGTTGAACGATCAGGTAAAGAAGGGCGGTGTGATGGCATCCTCTTATGTTGGTGGCTTGAGCGGTGCGTTTATTCCGGTCAGTGAGGATCAGGGAATGATTGATGCGGTACAGGCAGGCTGCCTGACGTTAGAAAAGCTGGAGGCAATGACCTGTGTATGCTCGGTAGGTTTGGATATGATTGCGATTCCGGGAGCGACGAGTGCTGCAACCATTTCCGGTATTATTGCAGATGAGATGGCAATTGGTATGATTAATCAGAAAACGACAGCGGTTCGTTTGATTCCGGTTATTGGCAAGAAGGTGGGCGACATCGTAGAGTTTGGCGGTTTGCTCGGCTATGCTCCGGTTATGCCGGTCAATGAATTTTCCTGCGAGGCATTTGTCAATCGCGGAGGCAGAATTCCGGTACCAATCCATTCGTTCAAGAATTAATGCTTGTTAAAACGCATCTTGAACTTCGGATAATCGAGGACTGCGTTTGGAAGGAAAGGAAATAAAAAGAATGAGTGATGTAGCAGCGATACTGGAAACGATGGATTATAAAAATGTATTGAAATATTTTACTGAGATTTCAAAGGTGCCTCGCGGCTCCGGCTTTAATCAGAAAATCAGTGATTATCTGGTGGAGTTTGCAAAGGAGCAGGGCTTGGAGTATGTGCAGGATGAGCTGTTGAATGTCGTTATCTATAAGCCTGCAACTCCGGGCTATGAAAAGCATACTCCGGTGATTGTGCAGGGACACATGGATATGGTATGTGTAACTGCGGAGGGTGTCAGCCATGATTTTGAAAATGAGGCGCTGGAGCTTTTTACAGAAGGCGATTGGCTTGGTGCGAAGGGAACCACGCTTGGCGGGGATGATGGAATTGCGGTAGCGTTTGGTATGGCGTTACTTGCAGATAAGACCATTTCTCATCCAGCATTGGAAATTGTGATTACGACCGATGAGGAAACCGGGATGTATGGTGCTAAAGCACTGAATCCGGAGCTTTTGAAGGGTCGTCAGATGATTAATGTGGATTCTGAGGACGAGGGTATGGTACTGGTTAGCTGCGCGGGAGGTCTGCGTACGACGGGAACCTTACCGTTGCGTCGCATCAATGAGGAAGGCGTGGAGCTGACCCTGCATTTGCATGGCTTGCTTGGCGGACATTCCGGTGCGGAGATTCATAAGTATCGGATTAGTGCAGTATACCAGCTGGCGCGGCTTTTGTTTGATGTAAAGCGCAAGCTGGAAGCAGAGAATAGTGGTTATCTGTTGACCTCTTTTACCGGCGGAGAAAAGGACAATGCGATTCCGACGGCGGCAGTAGCGAAGATTTTGGTGGCACCGGAGGAAAAGGAGACGCTTCGGAATGTGATTGGCGAGTGCATGGAGCTGTATCAGAAGGAGCTGTCATCCAGAGAACCCGGCATGAAGCTGACGATTTCTGAGGAAGAGGGTAACTTTGCAGCAATTCATCCGATGGATTTTGAAAAATTATTATTCCTTTTGATGCAGGCACCGAATGGTGTGCAGATGATGAGCAAGGAAATCGAGGGCTTGGTAGAAAGCTCGTTGAATCTTGGCATTTTTGAGATGTCTGAGGAAGCTGCAACGATTCATTTTTCGGTGCGCAGCTCGGTCAGCAGTTATAAATACTTTGTGCGGGACCGTTTGACTTATCTGTTTGAATTTTTGGGCGGAGAATGTGAGTCCGGCTCGGAGTATCCGGCATGGGAATACAAAAAGGATTCTGCGTTAAGAGAAAAATTTATCGAAGTATTTAAAGAATTTTACGGAAAAGAACCGAAGGTAGAGGCAATACATGCAGGTCTGGAATGTGGCTTGATTTGCGAGAAGATTCCGGAAATGGACATCGTGTCCATCGGACCGGATATGAGGGATATTCACACACCGCAGGAGCGCTTGTCGATTTCCTCCTCGGTTCGTGTATACCGTTTTGTAGAAGCATTGCTTGCGGCAATGAGTGACGAATAAGTGGGAAATGTAAGAAATACGTAATAAAAACGTAACAAAAAAGTACTTTACAGGGAGGCCTGGTCTGGGGTATGATACATATTGAATATGTATTGCCGGACCAGGAGTGGTTTGACTGCTCCGAAAACGGCAGCATTGTGGAGGCGGAGATGAACGAAGAGGAAGAAATGAAGAGTGCAGAAGAAAATACAGCACCGGAAATAGACGATGATGCTGATTTTGAATTTATAGATATCAGCGAGGATGAGGAACAGACAAGTAAAGAAGACGATGACTTTGATCAGATTGAAGTAGATACTGAGGAGCTGGGGGAAGAGGAGCTTTTTGCGGCATTGGATCAGTCTCTGATGCAGCAGGTGCAGGAAGAGATGGATGCCGAGGAGCAGGAAACCGAAGAAAGTACTCAGCCGGAAACAACAGAGGAAGAAATGGTACCGGAAAAGAAAAAGGGCAAGAAAATTCTTAGAATATTATTGGGCGTCTTTTTGGTTATTGTGCTTTTGATTGTTTTCTTTGTAGCAACAAAGCCGGGCAGAAAGGCTGTCTATTGGATGATTGGAAAGTATGTTGAGTTCCGTACCGGAACCGAAAAGCCGGATGAGGAAGGAACACTGACTCCTCTTCCGAATATTACGACAACGCCACCGGAGAATCTGACCGGAGCACCGACTCCAACCCCGTTCGAGGGCGAAGAGGATGAGAATACACCGGTTCAGATTCCGGTCACCTATTCTCTGAGACAGGAGGATTACTGCAAGAACTTCCTGATTTTTGGTCTGGAACAGATTAATGGTGCCAGCAATACCGATACTATGATGATTGCAACCATCAATACCAAGACCAAGACGGTAAAGCTGACCTCGATTCTGCGTGATATGTATGTTGAACTGGAGGATGGCAAGGGAAGAAAGCTGAATTCCGTATATGCGCGCGGCAGAAAGAGCGGTCAGGGACCGGAGCTTTTGATGGCGACGTTAGAAAAATATTATAAGATTGATTTGGAAGGCTATGCCTATGTAAATTTCTCTTCCTTTGAGAAAATTGTTGATATGCTTGGCGGAGTTAAGATTGAGCTGGGTAAGACCGAAGCAAAATATCTGAACGAAACCAATTATATATCCGATCCGGCGAACCGTAATGTAAAGCCGGGACTTCAGCGCCTGAACGGAAATCAGGTGGTAGGTTATTGTCGTATTCGTAAGGTAGTTACCCTGGGTGGTGCGACCAGTGACTATGGACGTACCGTAAGACAGCGTCGAGTGCTGCAGGCTATCTTTGAAGAATATAAGTCAAAGAATGTCTTTGAACTGCTTTCTATTACCGACAAATGTCTTTCCTATGTAACGACGGATTTGTCGGCAGAGCAGATTGCAGAGCTTTTGGAAATGCTGGTTGAAAATGGGATTACGACAATGGAAACCTCTCGAATTCCGCTGGATAAGAGCTATTACGATTCCGGTTTGGAGGGCTATAACGGTATTACCTACGGTTTGGTTGTAAATGATTTGGAAACAAATATTAAATATTTGTTCGAGTATCTTTACGGCGATACCCCGGAGGAAGCAGAGGAGCATTATAAACAATTAGAAAAGTAACAGTAAGATAGATCAGTCTGCGGACTGGTCTATCCTTGCTGTCATAGGAAAGAGGAATGTATGGATAATAGAAATGATTCAGATGATTTTTTCATAGAGACGGATTCCGCGATTCTTGAGATTTCCAATATGCAGAAGGAGCAGGAGTCATTGCCGGAGGCAGAGGAACTGCTGTCATCTGAGCCGCCGATGCCTGCGGAGGAATTGCCGGAGCTTGATCTTAGCTTTGAGTTCGAAGAGGAGATGCCGCAGGAGAAAGAGATTGATGACGAGGAGCTTGCCAATATCAGTACCAATCTGGCATCTCAGGTAAAGGGTGAATATGAAGAGGACGAGGATGAACCGGAACGGAGAGTGCCGGTGGGCTTGATTATCGCAGCAGTAGCGGTATTTGCTGTGTTGGCGCTGATGTTCTTCTTTATCGGGACGGATACCGGACGAAAGATGCTGTTAGATACCTCGTTCGGAAAGAGTTTGGTCTCCAGTGCAATCGGAGATTTGTTTGAGGATGAAACCAATTATGCCGACGGAACGACACCGGGACCGGTTACCGAGGTGCCGCAGCCAACCGAAGGTGTATCCACACTGACACCGGGACCGACGATGCCTGCAACGGGAGATACAGATATTACGCCGACACCGGATATTACGGAGCCGCCGGTGGTTACTGAGCCGGTTGAAGAGCCGCAGACGGTATACAATTTCCTTTTGCTTGGAATTGAAGACGAGCCGGAGGTTGAGGGACAGCCAAAGACGGATTTGATTATGCTGGCAACGGTAGATACGAAAACCGGTGCGTTACATCTGACAACGATTTTGCGTGATTTGCTGGTACAGATTCCGGGCTATACCGACAATACGATTTCTTCGGTATATTCGCAAGCAGGCATTTTAGTGCTGTATGAGACGATGGAGAAGAATTTGGGGATTCGCCCGGACGGTTATTTGTTAGTAGACTATCAGGGCTTCCGTGAGATGGTTGATTTGCTCGGCGGTGTTACGGTAGAGCTGACGACGAAGGAAGCAGCATATCTGAATAAGACAAACTATATTTCCTTGCCGGAGAACCGCAATGTGGTTGCCGGAGAGAATCACTTGAATGGTGACCAGGTGTTAGGTTATTGTCGAATTCGTCATGTGGAGACGGAAAATAAAGAATATAATGATATCGGACGTACCACCAGACAGAGAAAGGTGCTTTATACGATATTCCAGCAGCTGAGGGAGCAGAACGTAACGGATGCATACCAGCTGTTGAAGAAGTGTCTGTCCTATGTTACGACGGATATTACCGGCGACGAGTGTACGGCTTATTTGGAGGAATTTTTGAATATGCCGATGGTTGAGTTTACAGAATATCGTCTGCCGATGGAGGGTACATACCAGACAAATGTTGTGCGTAAGGTGTCAGTACTGGTAGCAGATATGCCGGCTAACCGCGAAGCCTTGCTGCAGCTGCTTTATCCGGAGAGGGAGGATGAAAGTGATGCAGAGGGCTTGGAAACCGCACAATAAAGAAATGTGGTAATAGATTGAAAAGAAATGGGGATTATGGAAAATGCAAATTCAATTGTGGAGAGAGATACTGGAGCCTTATGCTCTTGCAATCGAAGAGATTCAGGTGAAGTTTAATCATATGATTAGTGCGTATCGGCGAGCCGGAGAGTATTCTCCAATCGAACAGGTTGCAGGTCGTGTGAAAACGATTTCCAGTATTTTGGAAAAGGCACAGAAAAAAGGTATCAGCATGGATGATATCGAAACACAAATTGAAGATATTGCAGGTGTGCGTATTATATGTCAGTTTGTAGAAGACATTTATCGGGTGGTAGAGCTGATTAAGCTGCGCCACGATATGCGAGTTGTACTGGAGAAGGATTATATTTCAAATCAAAAGGATAGCGGTTATCGAAGCTATCATATGATCGTGCGTTATCAGGTCGAGACGGTAAAGGGACAGAAGGAAATCCCGGTCGAGATTCAGATTCGTACGCTGGCGATGAATTTCTGGGCTACGGTAGAGCATTCGCTTCAATATAAGTATAAAGAGCATATGCCGGAGCGGTTGCGTGAGCGTCTGCACAATTCGGCAGAAGCGATTGTGATGCTGGATCAGGAGATGTCCTCAGTGCGTGATGAAATCATGGATGCACAGAATTCCTTCCAGGTAAAGGCAAATATCATTTCGGATATTCTGAACAATATCCAAAACTTATATAAGCTTGCAAACAAGCGCGAGGTTGTCAAAATACAGGATGAATTTTTCCGAATTTATAATACGGAGGATTTGGAGCAGCTGAAACGCTTTGGCAGGGAGTTAGATAAGATTGCAGAGGGTTATCAGGCGCAGAGTCTTTGATTGTGTAGGCATAAGAAGATAAGAACGATTAAAAATTGATTTATAAACGAGGGAATAGGCTTGAGTACTAGAGTAAAATTACCGGAAGAGTTTGAATGCAGGATGAAGGAGCAGTTGGGCGAGGAGGAATATGCAGAGTATTTAAAATGCTTTGATATTCATTCGCAGGGAGGTATTCGGGTCAATACCCTGAAGCTTTCACCGGAAGAATTCAAGGAGCTTTCACCATACGAGCTGGAACGGATTCCTTGGATTAAAAACGGATATTTCTACTCGGATTCCGAGCAGCCTGCAAAGCATCCGTATTATTATGGTGGTCTGTATTATCTGCAGGAACCGAGTGCGATGACACCGGCCAGCCTGTTGCCGGTACGACCGGGAGACAGGGTGTTGGATATCTGTGCAGCACCCGGCGGAAAAAGTACGGAGCTGGCAGCCAGATTACAGGGCGAGGGTGTATTGATTTCCAATGATATCAGCAATTCCAGAGCCAAGGCGTTACTAAAAAACATCGAGCTGTTTGGGGTACGGAATGCAGTCGTGGTAAGTGAGGCTCCGGCAAAGCTTTCCGGTTATTTTCCGGAATACTTCGATAAAATTCTGGTAGATGCGCCATGCTCCGGTGAAGGAATGTTTCGCAAGAGTCCGGTGATTATGAAAAATTGGGAACAGTACGGTACCGGTTACTATAATAATCTGCAGAAGGAAATTCTGCATGAGGTAATCAAGATGCTAAAGCCGGATGGCTATCTGCTGTATTCGACCTGTACCTTTTCGCCGATGGAAAACGAAGGAACCGTACAGTTCCTCTTGGAGCAATATCCGGAGCTGGAGCTGATTCCTGCATTGCCGCAGGAGGCGGATGCATCTGTCTGCTATGCGGGAATCGAACCGGGCAGACCGGAATGGGCAGAGCACGGTGCAGAAGAATTGAAATATACATTACGTCTTTGGCCGCATAAAATACGCGGTGAGGGACATTTTGTAGCGTTGCTTCATAAAAAAGGTCAAAGCAAGGACACAAATGCTAACGGCAGTGTGGGCAAGCGTGCCAAGCTGTCCGAGGAAGCGAAGGAGTTTTTGTCGCATATCGGCTTTGACTTGCCGGAGGAGCGGATTGTATGCAGAGAGGAACGATTGTATCTGCTGCCGGAGGGCATTCCTTCGCTGGATGGTTTGCGGATTCTGCGTTCGGGACTGTTGCTCGGAGAGCAGAAAAAGAATCGTTTTGAACCGAGTCAGGCATTAGCATGCGCTTTAAAAATGCAGGAGTATGATAATGTGTATTCCCTTCCGGCATCGGATCCGGATGTGATTCGTTATCTGAAATGCGAATCCATTGAATTGAAATCCAAGGTTAAGGATGGCTTTGTACTGGTCTGTGCCGATGGTTATCCATTGGGCTGGGGAAAGGTTAGCAAGGGAAATTTTAAAAATAAGTATCTGCCGGGATGGCGGATGATGTAATTTACATGGAAAGGAAGGCGCGTTCATCTCGAACGAAAAGCGTTCCCGGAATGGAGAGGAAGATATGGAGAAAGAGCTCCGTCTGGATAAATATCTGGCAGATATGAAGGTAGGCTCCAGAAGTGAAGTAAAAATATACATTCGCAAATGTCGGGTTACCGTAAATGGAGAGGTTGTCAGGGATGTTGGTTTTAAAGTAAAAACGACGGACTGCGTAGAATTTGACGGACAGCCGATTGGTTATGCCGGTACAGAATACTATATGCTGAATAAACCCGCAGGTGTGTTGACGGCTACCATGGATAAGCACCAGAGTACCGTGTTGGATTTGCTGGCAGATGCAAAGCGGAAGGATTTGTTTCCGGTCGGAAGATTGGATAAGGATACGGAGGGCTTATTGCTGCTGACGAATGACGGTAAGCTGGCACATGCGCTGTTGTCGCCGAAAAAGCATGTAGATAAGGTGTATTACGCCAAAATAGATGCACCGGTGACGCAGGAGGATGTACTGCAATTTGCAGCAGGACTGAAGGTGGATGAAACATTGACGGCAATGCCGGCGGAGCTAAGAATCCTGCATTCCGGAGAGATTTCGGAAATCGAGCTGACGATTCAGGAAGGAAAATTTCATCAGGTAAAGCGGATGTTTGAAGCCGTTGGGAAACAGGTGCTTTATTTAAAACGGCTTTCCATGGGGCCGTTGGTGCTGGATGAAACCTTGCAGCCGGGAGAATACCGCCCGTTAACCGAGCAGGAGCTTTTGGCATTAAAGCAGGGAATCTCAGAAGGAATAGCGCAGGCAGAAACGGCAAAGGACACAGAAGCTTCCGAAGCACTCTTAGAGCAGATGCTTGCGGGCAAGGAGGCAGTACTGTTTGACCTTGACGGAACGCTGGTTGACTCTATGTGGATGTGGAAGCAGATAGATATCGAATATCTGGGACGCTTTGGAATCGAACTGCCGGATAATTTGCAGGCAGAGATTGCAGGAATGAGTTTTTCGGAAACAGCACAGTATTTTCAGAGAGTATTTCCGGAGATTACGGATACGATTGACGAAATGAAGGAATGCTGGAACCGGATGGCGCAGGAGAAATATCGCCACGAGGTACCGTTAAAGCCGGGCGTTATGGAGTTCTTAGAGGAATTGAAGCGCAGAGATATCAAAATCGGAATTGCGACCAGCAATTCCTGTGAGTTGGTAACGGAGGTGTTGCAAAGCCTTGGTGTGAGAAATCGTTTTGATGCGGTACATACGGCATGTGAGGTAGCCGCGGGCAAACCCGCACCGGACATCTATTTGTATGTGGCGGAAAAGCTGCAGACCCCGCCGGAGCGTTGTCTGGTGTTTGAGGATATCGTGATGGGGATTCGTGCGGGCAAGAGTGCAGGAATGCAGGTATGTGCGGTAAGAGATGAATTCTCGATGTATGAGGAAGCGCAAAAAATTGCAGAAGCGGATTATTTTATTCGGAATTATCGGGAATTTAATCTATAAGAATCGCAACGTAGAAAAGGAAATAAAACAGCATGGGAAAAGCAAACGAAACACCAAAAAAGAAAAAGATTTTACGCGGAGAGTCCGGTTATATAGACGAGCAGAAGAAGCGTCGGTTGCTTCGTATGTTTATGCATATCGGAATCGGAGTCGCTATTTTTATTTTGGGCTTGTGTCTGAACAAATTTGAAAAAAATAATATTTTTACGGTCATTGCGGTGCTGATGGTGCTTCCGGCAGCCCGGGCGCTGATTAATTTTATTGCACTGGCACCCTATCGTTCCGTAGCAAAGGAGCGGGTCGCAGAGGTACAAAAGCACTTGAAAGGTGCAGATGTGATGTTTACGGACATGGTATTCAGCTCCACGGACAAGATTATGTTTTGTTCCTTTTTGGTCATCAAGGCAGATGAAATTTTTTGTCTGGCAGAGAAGGAAAAGGAAGATATTTCTTATATTGAGAAGTATCTGAAGGATGGTTTAAAGAAGCGTCAGCTTTCGTATAAGCTTTATATTACAAAGGACTCAAAGAACTATCTGGAAAAGATAGCACAGGCGAATGCGGCAGAGGAAGTACCGGAAGAGGTAACGGATTATCTGCGTTCTCTGATGGTGTAATGGCAACGGGATTAATCGGATGCAGAGAGTGAAGAGTGACTTATGCAAAAAATTATAGTATCGGAAAAAGAAGCAGGACAGCAGCTGTTGAAGCTGCTGTCAAAATATTTAACGAAGGCACCGCAGAGTTTTTTTTACAAAATGTTGCGGAAAAAGAATATCACGCTGAATGGAAAAAAAGCAGAGGGAAAAGAGAAGACGAATGCAGGAGACTGCATTTGTTTGTATGTGGCAGATGATACGCTGCGTTTGTTTGGCGGTGAAGTGTTGCTAGAGCAGATGCCGTTAAAAGAATCTGTGGTGGTGCAGAAAACAGGAACTGCCGCAACAGAGAAGGCTGTCGGAGCAAAGCGGACGGATGCAAAATCGGCTGTGCCGGAGGGGTTTACCGTAGTTTATGAGGATGCGGACATTCTGTTGGTAAGCAAGTTTGCAGGACTTTTGACGCAGAAAGCAGCGCCGCAGGATAGTTCCCTGAATGAAAAGCTGATTGATTATCTGTTGGCAACCGGAGCAGTGACCGAACAGGAGCTAAAAACCTTCCGACCGGCAGTTTGCAATCGTCTGGACAGAAATACCAGTGGTCTGGTGGCTGCCGGAAAAACCATGGCAGGTCTGCAATTTTTATCAGAAGCCTTTCGCCTGCGTACATTGGACAAGTATTATGAATGCATCGTCTGCGGAGAAATAAGAGAACCGTTTCGGTTGGACGGTTATTTGCAAAAGGACGAAAAAACAAACAAGGTTCATCTGATTTCGTCATCGGACTATGCAGGTTTAACAAAGACGGAGCAGGCGAACTATGCGGCAATCAAGACCAACGGACGACCGCTTTGTTCGCGGTGTGGCATGACGCTGCTTGAAATCGAGCTGATTACCGGAAAGCCGCATCAGATTCGAGCGCATTTAGCAAGTATCGGGCATCCGATTTTGGGAGATACGAAATACGGTACTTCTGAACGGGCAGAGCTGCTGCGCAAGCAATTTCACATCAAGCATCAGCTGTTGCATGCCGGTCGTCTGTTTTTTCGGGAAACGACGGAGCGGTTTTCGTATTTGCAGAGCAGGAGCTTTGTAGCTCCTAAGCCGAAGCTGTTTGAACAGGTGTTAGAAAAGTTGGGAATGCAGCAGTCGAAATAAGAATGACAGAGAACTCCTTGCAGAAAGCTGCAAGGAAAGAAAAGAGGGAAAACAATGCCGTCATGGAATTCCAGAGGGTTGCGAGGCTCCATGCTGGAGGAGCAGATTAATCTGACAAACGAGAAATACAGAGAAAAAAAGCTGGCATTGATTCAGAAGGTGCCGACCCCGATTACTCCGATTGAAATTGATAAAGAGAGCCGTCACATTACGCTGGCGTATTTTGAAAAAAAGAGTACGGTCGATTATATCGGAGTCGTGCAGGGCATTCCGGTCTGCTTTGACGCAAAGGAATGTGCGACGGATACCTTTGCGCTGCAAAATGTGCATGAGCATCAGATACAGTTCATGCAGGAGTTTGAAGCGCAGGACGGAATTGCATTTTTGCTGATTTATTATAAGAAGAGAAATCTATATTATTATATGCGGTGCAGGGAGCTTTTGAAATTTGCGCAGCGTGCAGCGGACGGCGGACGTAAGAGTATTACTTTTGATGAACTGGATTCGACCTATTTCATTGCGGAAAAAGGACTCTATATTTCTTATCTGGAGCTGTTGCAGCAGGATTTAAATGAGCGCGAGGAATAGCTTGACAAACAGGAAAATATATTTTATAATACCTGCATCATCTTGCTACCAAATTAGCACTGCACCATAATAAAGTGAAAGCTTGTAGAAATAGCTCATTTGGTGTATAATAGAAACGATACAGGATGAACAAAAAGAAAATGATAAAAAGAAGAAAGGAAATGCCGAGATGAATGAACGTTTGTTACATACCCCGGAAGGGGTGAGGGATATTTACAATGCAGAGTGTGAGAAAAAAATGCTTTTGGAGCATCGTCTGCACCACCGCCTTCACTTGTATGGATTTCAGGATATTCAGACCCCGGCGTTTGAATTTTTTGATATATTTAATGAAGAACGCGGAACCGTATCCGCGAAGGAGATGTACCGCTTCTTTGACAGGGAAGGAAACACTCTGGTGCTTCGTCCGGATATGACGCCGTCGATTGCACGTTGTATGGCAAAGTATTATCGCGATGAGACGATGCCGGTGCGTTTTTGCTATGCCGGAAGTACCTTTATCAACAACAGCAGCTATCAGGGAAAGCTAAAGGAAGCAACCCAGTTAGGAGCAGAGCTGATTAATGATGCTTCGGTAGAGGCAGATGCCGAGATGCTTGCCTTGACGGTGGAGTGTCTTTTGGATGCCGGACTTACAAAGTTTCAGGTAGAGGTAGGTCACGCAGACTTTTTCCGCGGGCTGATGGAGGAAGCAGGCTTTAATGCAGTAGAAGAGGAAGAACTGCGTGTACTGATTGAAAATAAGAATATGTTTGGCGTAGAGGAGCTGATTTCCGGAAAGAAGCTGCCGGAGGCACTAAAGGATGTCGTATTGAAGCTGCCGGAATTGTTCGGAACGCTGGACGGTCTGCTTGGTGTGAGAGATAAGATTCAGAATCCGAAGGCACTGGCAGCCTTGGAGCGGTTGGAACAGCTGTATTCCCTAATGATGGATTATGGTTTGGAAAAATATATTACCTTTGACCTTGGTATGTTAAGCAAGTATAATTATTATACAGGTATTATTTTCCGCGCATATACGCTTGGTACCGGAGATGCGGTAGTGACCGGCGGACGTTACGATTCCTTAGTAGGACAGTTCGGAAAGGACGCACCGGCGATTGGTATGGCGGTGCTGGTGGATCAGCTGATGTCCGCATTATCCCGTCAGAAGCTGCTGCCGGAGCCGGAAGCGGAGAATACCCTGATTGTATATCAGAAGGAACTTCGCGCGATGGCAATTTCATTAGCGAAGCAGTTTAGAGGACAGGGCAAGAAGGTAGAGCTTTATCTGTCGGAGGGACAGGAAAAGGCAGAGTACATAGCGTATGCAGAACGCAAGAAGTTAGGCGGTGTACTGTATCTGCAGGAGGCCGGTGTTATCGAGCAGATGAATGCAGCAGACGGCAGCTGGCAGAGTGTGTCGATGGAGCAGCTGTTAGGTTAGAAAGCGTTCGAAAGATGGGAGAATGAAATGAATTATATTACAATTGCGCTGGCGAAGGGTCGTCTGGCAAAAAAGGCAATGAGTATGTTAGAGGAAATCGGGATTACCTGTGAGGAAATGAAGGACCCGGATTCCAGAAAGCTGATATTTACCAATGAGGAGCTGAAGCTGAAGTTCTTTTTGGCAAAGGCAAATGATGTACCGACGTATGTGGAATACGGTGCGGCAGATATCGGTATTGTAGGTAAGGATACGATTTTGGAAGAGGGCAGAAAGATGTACGAGGTACTGGACTTAGCGATGGGAAAGTGCCGGATGTGCGTTGCAGGTCCGGAGTCTGCACGCGAGCTGCTGCAGCATGGTGAGCTGATTCGTGTAGCGACGAAGTATCCGAACATAGCAAAGGATTATTTTTATAATCGGAAGCATCAGACAGTAGAGATTATCAAGCTGAACGGTTCGATTGAGCTGGCACCGATTGTCGGTCTGTCGGAGGTTATCGTAGATATCGTAGAAACCGGTTCGACCTTAAAGGAAAACGGTCTGGTTGTATTGGAGGAAATCTGTCCGTTGTCCGCCAGAGTGGTAGTGAATCAGGTCAGCATGAAGATGGAGCAGGAGCGTATTACAAAGATGATTTATGGCTTGAAGGAATTAGTCAGCCAGTAAGAAGTGTTTCGAAATGGTTTCACCAAACGGAGCCATGCGTATCAAATTGAGAAAAGAGGGAACAAGATGCGTATCATAGAGTTAAACGAAAAGACAAAGAGCAATCTGTTAGAGGATTTATTGAAGCGGAGTCCGAATCAGTATACCCAGTATGAGAATACGGTAAATGAGATTATTGAGAAGGTAAAGAAGGAAAAGGACGCTGCGGTATTTGATTATACAAAGCAGTTTGACAAGGTAGAGATTACTGCGGATACCATCCGTGTAACGGAAGCGGAAATCGAAGAGGCATATACCAAGGTAGATGCTGAATTGATCGAGGTAATCCGTAAGGCAATTAAGAACATCGAAGCATACCACATGCTGCAGAAGCGTAACAGCTGGTTTGACAGCAAAGAAAATGGTATCATTCTGGGTCAGAAGGTAACCCCAATCGGCTCGGTGGGTGTATATGTACCGGGTGGAAAGGCTGCGTACCCGTCTTCGGTATTGATGAATATTTTGCCTGCAAAGGTAGCCGGTGTTGAGCGTATTATCATGACGACACCTCCGGGCAGGGACGGTAAGGTCAATGCAGGTACTTTGGTGGCGGCAAAGGAAGCCGGTGTAACCGAAATTTATAAGGTCGGCGGCGCACAGGCAATTGCAGCACTTGCATTTGGAACCGAGAGCATTCGTAAGGTAGACAAAATTGTAGGACCGGGTAATATTTTCGTAGCACTGGCAAAGAAGGCAGTATACGGTCATGTCAGCATCGATTCGGTGGCAGGACCGAGCGAGATTCTGGTAATTGCGGATGAAACGGCAAATCCACGCTATGTTGCGGCAGATTTGTTATCGCAGGCAGAGCATGACGAGCTGGCAAGTGCGATTTTAGTAACCACCAGCCGCGAGGTGGCAGACAAGGTAAATGAAGAAATCGAGGGATTCTTGCAGGTGCTCTCCAGAAGAGAAATCTTAGAAAAATCCATCGAGAATTACGGTTATATCTTAGTGGCAGAATCCTTGCAGGAGGCAGTAGATGCTGCAAACGAAATTGCTTCGGAGCACTTGGAGATTGTAACCAAGAATCCGTTTGAGGTGATGACAAAGATTAAGAATGCCGGAGCGATTTTCCTCGGAGAATATTCGAGCGAGCCGTTGGGCGATTATTTTGCAGGACCGAACCACATTCTGCCGACCAACGGTACGGCGAAGTTCTTCTCGCCATTGTCGGTGGATGATTTTGTAAAGAAGTCCAGCATTATTTCTTATTCCAGAGAGGCGCTGGAAGCAGTACATAAGGATATTGAGCTGTTTGCGAAGGCAGAGGGTTTTACGGCACATGCGAATTCCATCGCAGTGCGTTTTGAAAACGATGAAAACTAGAAAAGAGGTAGGTTATGGCACGAATCGCATCGATTACACGTACCACAAAGGAAACGGATATTTCACTGGAGTTGAATCTGGACGGTAGCGGACAGGCAGAGGTAGCAACCGGAATTGGTTTTTTTGACCATATGCTGACGAACTTTGCACGTCATGGCTTCTTTGATTTGAAGCTGACCGTCAAGGGAGATTTGTATGTGGATGGGCATCATACGGTAGAGGATACCGGTATTGTGCTTGGACAGGCAATCAAAAATGCACTCGGAGATAAATCCGGTATTCGTCGGTACGGTTCGTTTCTGCTGCCGATGGACGAGACTTTGGTTATGTGTGCGATTGATTTGTCGGGCAGACCATATTTGAATTTTGCGGCAGAGTTTACCTCAGAGCGCGTAGGTTATCTGGATACCGAGCTGGTAAAGGAATTTTTCTACGCAATTTCTTACAGTGCAGGCATGAACCTGCATATCAAACAGATGGATGGCAGCAACTGTCATCATATTATTGAAGCAATGTTTAAAGCGTTTGCAAAGGCACTGGATGAAGCGGTATCGTATGATGAGCGGATTGCAGGAGCATTGACAACCAAGGGGACATTATAAGAGAAGGCTTGTCGAAGCGAACAGAGGAATGGAGGCATAAGTATGAAGTTATTTCCGGCGATTGATATTAAAAATGGGCAGTGTGTCAGACTGCGTCAGGGGCAGTTTCATGATGTGGAGGTGTATTCGCATATTCCGGCATGTGTTGCGGAATCCTTTGAGCAGCAGGGTGCATCCTATATCCATATTGTAGATTTGGATGGAGCGCTGGTAGGACATTCGATGAATGAAGAGGTCATTAAGGAAATCGTGGCGCGTGTTTCGATTCCGGTACAGGTAGGTGGTGGTATTCGTACCATTAAGGATATTGAGACCAAGCTGAATCTGGGTGTGGATCGTGTGATTATCGGCACCAAGGCAGTAGAGAATCCGCAGTTTGTCAAGGAAGCAATTATGCGTTTTGGTGCAGACCGCATCGTGGTAGGCATTGATGCAAAGAACGGTATGGTAGCGACCGACGGTTGGGAAAAGGTAAGTAATTTTAATGCTGTACAGCTGGCGTTGCAGATGAAAGAGCTGGGTGTACAGACGATTGTATATACGGACATTTCCAAGGATGGTATGCTGCAGGGACCAAACATTGAGCATACCGAGAAGATGGTAACGGCTACCGGGCTGAATATTATTGCTTCGGGCGGCGTATCCTCTATGAAGGATTTGGATGATTTGAATTCCATTTCAGTATATGGTGCCATCATGGGAAAAGCAATTTATGAAAAACGTATTGATTTGGCAGAGGCAGTAAAGAAGTACGGAAAATAAAACAAACGGAGGCAAGCAGGATAAGCATGGAAATGAAGAAAATCGTGCCTTATATCAACGCAGAAAATGAAGCGCGTGAAAGCATTATAAAAAAGGCGGCCGCCTATGAGCAGAGCGGTGCAGATGGTCTGTTTATTTATAATTATTCGATGTCGGAGAACGAGCGCGAGGAGTTTTTGCATACGGTAAAGCAGATTGTAAAGGAATGTGACATTCCGGTACTGATTGGCTGCTATGTAAAGCGCTTCGAGGATATCAAAAAGGCATTGTATACCGGAGCAGAGCAGGTGGTAACACCTTATGTAAAGCTTGCGGATAAGGCAGTAATTAAAGAAGGTGCAGACCGCTTTGGCAAGGATAAGATTGTCATTGAGATTGATGCGACCACAGAAAAGAATGATAGCTCGTTGCAGCTTTCGACCTTAGCTGAGGAGGTAAAGGGCTATGGTGCCGCAGGGCTGCTGATTAAGCATATTACGCTTACCGAGGGTGTGATGGAAAAGGTAAAGAATGCCGGACTTCCGGTAATCATCCGTGATTCCCTGCTGCGTAACGATATGGAAGCCTTGCTTTCCATGGAGAATGTAACCGGTGTAGCGACCAATTATTATGAGAAAAAAAGCATTTATAAAATCAAGCAGCAGTTAAAGGCTGCCGGAGTACCGGTGGAGACATGGGACAGCAGTGTGAGCTTTGAACAGCTGAAGAAGAATGCAGACGGTATGGTGCCGGTCATTGTGCAGGATTACAAAAATAATGAAGTATTAATGCTTGCATACATGAACGAAGAGGCTTATAATAAGACTATAGAAACAGGAAGGATGACCTATTATTCCAGAAGTCGCGAAAAGCTTTGGATTAAGGGAGAGGAATCCGGACATTTTCAGTATGTAAAATCTTTGTCGATTGACTGTGATAACGATACCATTCTGGCAAAGGTTATGCAGGTAGGTGCGGCATGTCATACCGGAAATCGCAGCTGTTTTTATCGTGATTTGGTGAAGAAGTCATATGAGGACATGAATCCGGCAACGGTATTTCAGGAGGTTTACGATACCATTTTGGATCGGAAGGAGAATCCGAAGGAGGGTTCCTATACCAATTATCTGTTCGACAAGGGTATTGATAAGATTTTGAAAAAGTGCGGAGAAGAAGCAGCGGAGATTATCATTGCAGCGAAGAATCCGGATCCGGAGGAAATCAAATACGAAATCGCAGATTTTCTGTATCATATGATGGTACTCATGGCAGAGCGCGGTGTGGACTGGGAGGATATTACCAGAGAGCTGGCGCATCGTCACTAGGCATTAATAAGAAATTGCAGAGAATACATGAAATGGAGGGAATCATATGCCGTTATTAGCAGGTTTTGTTTACTATATTGCAATCTTTCTTGTATATGCAGTAATATGCTTTGCAGGTGTAAAGTTAGGAGCTGCATTGAGCAAGAGAAAGAAGGCAAAGTCTTAAGTTTCATGTCATAAAACATACATCCCTTTCATACAATGGTTTTAAGTATGGAAGGGGTGTTTTTTTATGGAAACAGGTACGGAATTTCATTTGTACAAGGACATACAGCAAAGAACCAACGGAGAAATCTATATCGGTGTTGTCGGACCGGTGCGTACCGGAAAATCTACCTTTATCAAATATTTCATGAAGGAGCTGGTGCTTCCTGAAATGACAGATGTACATAGCAGGGAGCTGGCGACGGATGAGCTGCCGCAGAGTGCAGCGGGGAAGACCGTAATGACGACCGAGCCAAAGTTTATACCGAAGGATGCAGCACAGATAGAGATGTCGGATGGTATTCAGGTAGCAGTGCGTCTGATTGATTGTGTGGGCTTTATGGTGGATGGAGCCATCGGGCATATGGAGGAGGATGCGGAACGAATGGTAAAGACACCATGGTTTCCGCAGGAGATTCCATTTACACAGGCAGCGGAAATCGGTACACGCAAGGTCATTCATGACCATTCCACCATAGGACTGGTCATTACGACGGATGGCAGCTTTACGGATATTCCGGCAGAAAGCTACCGGGAAGCGGAAGAAAAGACGATACAGGAGTTAAAGAAGCTTGGAAAGCCGTATATTGTGTTGCTGAATACAACACATCCGTATTCGGTGGAAACATTGACAATGGCGGCGGAAAAAGAGCAGGAATATGGTGTGCGTGTGCTTCCGGTCAATTGTGAACAGCTGAAAAAAACAGACATTGACCGGATTTTGAAGGAAATTCTGGAGGAGTTTCCGATTAGTGAAATCCAGTTCCGGATACCGAAGTGGACGGAGCTATTGGAGCGAAAGCATGAGGTAAAAGCAGAGCTGATTCGGATTGCCAAGGAATTGTTAGTAAATTTTTCGAAGATGAAGGATTTCAATCGGAGTAAAAAGCAGCTCTATGCTTCGGAAAAGGCGGTATTTCGTCTGGAAGAACTGTCGATGGAGGACGGAACGGTCAAAATTAGTGTAGAAGTACCGGATACCTGTTATTACGAGCATATCAGTGAGATGATTGGAACACCGGTGGAGGGTGAGCATCAGCTGATTCGGCTGATGAAGGAGCTGGCAGAAAAGAAAAAAGAATACGAGAAGGTGGCGCATGCCTGCGATGAGGTGCGGGAAAATGGTTATGGCATTGTTATGCCGTCCATCGGAGAGGTAAGTGTGGAAACGCCGGAAATCATTCGTCACGGCAATAAATTCGGCGTAAAGCTAAAAGCCACTGCGCCGTCCGTGCATATGATTCAGGCAGATGTAGTAACCGAGATTGCACCGATTGTCGGCACCAAGGAGCAGGCGGAGGATTTGATTGAATATATGTTAAGTCAGTCGGATGAATCTGAATCCGGTATCTGGAATACCAATATCTTCGGAAAGACCCTGCAGCAGCTTGTGGAGGAAGGAATCCAGACGAAAATCGACCGGATGTCGATGGAAAGCCGGAAAAAGATGCAGGATACCATGAAAAAGATTGTGAACGAAAGCAATGGCGGTATGATTTGCATTATTATTTGATTCGAGTTGAACGAAAAAGCCGGAAAGTTGAAGTGAAAAGGTATTTACAAGTTTGGTAGAATATTGTATAATGAAAATACAAGTTTAGAAAAATATAAAACAATTTACATTTATCTAAAGAATTGGAGGTTTACCATGAGAAAAAACAAGAAGTTTCTGGGACTGGTAGCAGCATTGATGCTTGCGGCAGCATTTACCGGTTGTGGAAAAGAGCAAGAGGGAGCAGATGTAACACCAACTCCGACGGGAGCAGCAGAGGCAGAACCGACCGCTGAGGTAACACCGGAGGCTACGCCGACGCCAACCGAGGCGCCGACCCCGACCCCGTTCGAGGAGCTGGATATTTCCTATAAAAGAGTCAGTGTACATGATCCATCGGTTATAAAAGTAGATGATACTTATTATATTTTTGGTTCCCATATGGCGTGGGCAAAGAGTACGGATTTGTATAAGTGGACATCGTTTAAAACCAACATCAACAGCAATCTGAATACGTTGCTCGGCGATATTTGGGAGACTTGGTGTAAGACCGCTACCAATCCGGATTTAAGCGGAAATCTCTGGGCTCCGGATGTGATTTACAACGAGAACATGGGTAAGTACTGTATGTACATGAGTGTGAACGGAAATGATTGGAATTCCACGATTGTATTACTGACGGCAGATAATATTGAGGGACCGTATGAATATGTCGGACCGATTGTATATTCCGGTTTTAATAAGACAACGCATCCGGTAGAGCTGACGGATGTATATCAGGTGCTGGGAGAAGGTGCTGACATCAGCCGTTATCAGAGCACAAGTGTAAACAAAATCAATGCGATTGACCCATGTGTAAAGTTTGATAAGAATGGTGACCTCTGGATGGTTTATGGCTCCTGGTTTGGTGGCTTATATATGCTGAAGCTGGATGCACAGACCGGTTTGAGAGATTATACCTACACATATGAAACCGTAGAGGATGCTTCGGATGCTTACCTCGGTATCAAGATTGCCGGCGGTCATGCGGTATCCGGTGAGGGCCCGTACATCATTCAGGCAGGCGATTATTACTATCTGTTTGTTTCCTATGGTGGTTTGTCGGCAGCAGAAGGTTATCAGATGCGTGTTTATCGTTCGGAGAATATCTACGGACCATATGTAGACCAAAACGGTGCATCTGCGATTTATACGCACAACAGTAACAATCTGTTCTCGAAGATTGGTGTTCGTATTATGTCCTCTTATAAGCTGAACGGTAATTTTGAGACCCATGTAGCACAGGGACACAATTCGGCTCTGGTAGATGATGACGGAAAGATTTTATTGGTATATCATACCCGTTTTGCCGGTGGTAAGAATGGTATTCGTGAAGCACATGAGGTGCGTGTACAGCAGCTGTTTATCAATCAGGACGGCTGGTTGGTAGCAGCACCGTATGAGTATGCCGGAGAGAAGCTTCCGGAGGAAGGTCTGACCATGGAGCAGATGGTTGGCGAATATGAGTTTATCGTACACAAGCAGCAGCTGTATTACATGGAGCTGTACGGTGAGATGACCGGTATTGTAGATACGCTTTTAATCAATCTGAATGCGGATGGTACGGTAACCGGCGATGTAACCGGTACCTGGACCGCTACTTCGGGTACACCGGAAATGACCATTACCGTAGATGGTGTAGAATATAAGGGATATTTTATGCGTCAGGCAAACGAGGGTATTCACAAGGTAGTTACCTGCTTTACCGCATTGGGTGGCAATGTCTGCGTATGGGGTAGCCAGAAGTAAAAAAGAATCATAAAATGACATGTGAAGTCAGGAGGGAGAAGAAATTCTCCTTCCTACTTTTTTGATAAAGGAAAATAGTCGTGAAACGACTACTTTCCTTTATCAAAAGCCCCTCCGGGGGATGCAAAGCGAACAAAGTTCGCTTGTACAGTTTGCGTTATACGCAAACTGGCTAAACGAATGAAATTCGTTTTATACGCGCGAGCAGTAGGTGTCACTCTGTGACCGCGCGTCAGCGCGAGAGTTTGCTTTGCAAACTCTTTTTTGTAACAAACTGTGCAATGTTGCGCAAAGGATATATTTCGGATGGAAGCAAGGAAAGATGCTGCCAAAATGTGAAAACCTTGTGAAAATCTACAGATTATCAAAAAAAATCCCGCCATAATATTGACAAAATTAACAAGCATTGTTATAATAACTTCGTAATAAAGTTAATAAGTTTGTAACAAATTCGTTTTCCTGATGTAACAATCGGAAAACGTTTTGTATGAAAAAAAGCGAAGTAGTTTACGGAGGTTGACGTGAGAAAGTCAGTAAAAAAGGCTGCGGTTGTCGCTGTGGCATCGGTTTTAGTAGCAACCACACCATTAATGAGTCTTCAGGCAGCAACAGCCACATCGGATTTTGGTGCGTTAGGTGGTTTCTCTTATAAGTTTGAGAAATATTTAGATTCCCAGACAGAGGAAACAACAGAGTCGGAAGAATCTACCATGCTTTTATCGGACGGTGTAGAAATTCCGGAGAATGTAGCAGTAGCAAATGTCGTAGAGTCCTGCAATATCCGTGAGGGTGCAGGTACCAATTATAATATTATCGGTTTGTTTCCAAAGAACGCTTATTGTGTGGTAAAGAGTGTAACCGAGGATGGTTGGGCACAGATTGAGTCCGGTGATGTAAAGGGCTACATCAAGACTGATTATCTGTTTATGGGAGAAGAAGGATACCAGAAGGCTTGTGAGCTTGCGAAGCTGACGGCAACCGTTACCGCAGGTTCGGTAAATGTTCGTACTGCTCCGACGACCGAGGAAGACAATGTTATCATGGAAGTAAACCGTGGTGAAGAGTTAGAGGTTGTGGCAGAGGCAGTATTAAACAAGAATGACCCGCAGGCACAGCTTTGGGTAAAGGTAGTGCTGGATAGCAGTGACGTTGTAGAAGAAGATGCTTACGGCTATGTGACCAGCCAGTATGTGAAGGTGGGTTATAACTGGAAGACCGCAGTTAAGATTGATCCAATTGATGCTTCGGTTTCCGCAATTCGTCAGAAGGTGGTTACAGAGGCAAGAAAGTATCTTGGTCTCAAGTATGTTTGGGGCGGTACAAGCCTCAAGACCGGTGCGGATTGTTCCGGTTTCTGTATTGCAATTTACAAGGCATGCGGCATCAATACCAAGAAGCTTCCGAGAACCTCTTACAATATGGCAGCATCTGCAAACGGAAAGACCGTATCGTTGGCAAATGCTA
Source organism: Lachnospiraceae bacterium (assembly GCA_017462755.1). Classification (GTDB taxonomy): domain Bacteria; phylum Bacillota; class Clostridia; order Lachnospirales; family Lachnospiraceae; genus RGIG4057. Next base: position 26,955 of record JAFTQM010000023.1, read on the forward strand.
AGCCGGGTGATTTAGTATTCTATGGTGACTCTGCCGGAAATGTAAATCATGTAGGTATTTATCTCGGTAACAACAAGGTAATTCATGAAAGAGGAAGAAAGTACGGTTGTGTTATCACGAGCGTAAGTTATCGTAAGATTATTAAGATTAAGAATTTCATTGATTACATTTATTAGAAATTTTATCCCATCGAAAGTCAGACAGGCTTTCGGTGGGATTTTTTTGTATTAAAGGAAGTAGTCGCTTCGCGACTATTTCCTTTAATACAAAACCCTCCGGGTGGATGCGCATGACGCGCGAGCAGTAGATGTCACTTTGTGACCGCGCGTCAGCGCGAGAGTTTGCAATGCAAACTCTTTGTTCCCTCGCTTTTTAGTACTTTACAAAAGCACAAAGATTCAGTAAAATTGATAAGATAGTTTATATCAGAATAGAGATACGCAGTTTGCAGAATCAAAAGCGTTCTCGGAATGGAGGATAAGTGATGGAAGAAATGACAAAAGGGGAAGAGGTAATTGAAGTGAAAAAAGGAAAACGTAAGCTGCTGATTGGCTGCTGTTGTGGTGTTTTGGTGCTGGCTGCGGTGCTGATATTGGCATTTAATTTTGCCAAGCTGCGCAATAGTATTGCAAAGAACACTTCGGAGCCGGATGAGTATATGTATTATGTAGAGGAAAACAGTATTTCTTCGATTGCAAAGGCAGCAGGCTCACTCTATGAGACGATGCTTTGGGAAACGGTACAGATTAAAGATAAGGCGATAACCGCAAGTGCAACCATTCATTTGGAGGATACAGCACTGGAGGCGATTCGTGATTTGACACAGGTTGATTTGGAGAGCATGAAGGAGTTGGAGGTTTCGGTATCGTTAATCAACGGAATGAAGGAAAAGCTTGCTTCTGCTGCACTCTTAATCGCAAAGGAAAAACTGCTTTCGTTGGATGTATCCATGACAGAAAATGCACTGCATGTACAGGTGCCGGAGTTGATTGAAAAGGCGCTTACATTTGGGGCAGAGAATACAGAGGATTTTTCCGAAGCAGAGGAGGCTGCTTATGAATTGCTTGCGGCATTGCCGGATGGCGAATGGATGGAGAAGTTTATCGAAAAGTATTATCTGATTATGGTCGAGCAGATGGACGAGGTATAGCTGAGTGAGGAGACGCTTGAGGTAGAAGGCGTATCTCAGGAATGCACTCTGATTCGGGCAGAAATTGACGAGGACTGCGTAAGAGATATGGCTGAGGCTGTCCTGGACGCGTTAAGAGAGGATGAAGAAGTCGAGCAGCTGCTAAAGGAGCTGGCGAAGAAAGCAGATGTATTGGCGGAATTGGACGAACTGGAGGATTTTGAAGAGTTCGCAG
>JAFTQM010000024.1 GCA_017462755.1 Lachnospiraceae bacterium
CTCGGTATGGGCTTACAGGGCAATGGTACGATTCCATCCGTATATTCGGAGCGTATCCAGTTAGCAAAGCATGCAGGTATGCAGGTTATGGAGCTGCTTCGCAAGAACATCCGTCCGCGTGACATCATGACTGAGGCTGCATTCCGCAATGCGTTGACGATGGATATGGCACTCGGCTGCTCGACGAACAGTATGCTTCATCTTCCGACAATTGCACATGAGGCAGGCGTAGAGCTGAATGTAGACATTGCAAATGAAATCAGCAAGAAGGGGCTGTTAGACCTGAATTGTATGACCGTTACCGGCAAGACCGTAGGCGAGAATATCAAGAATGTATTCAATAAGAATCCGGAGGTCATTCGTCCGGTAGAGAATCCATACAGTGAGACCGGCGGTATTGCGGTATTAAAGGGTAACTTAGCACCGGATTCCGGTGTAGTAAAGCGTTCCGCAGTGGTACCGGAAATGATGGTACACGAAGGTCCTGCAAGAGTATTTGATTGTGAAGAGGATGCAATCGAAGCAATCAAGGGCGGCAAGATTGTCGCAGGTGATGTCGTGGTTATCCGTTACGAGGGTCCAAAGGGTGGTCCTGGTATGAGAGAAATGTTAAATCCGACCTCTGCAATCGCAGGTATGGGACTTGGTTCTTCCGTAGCGTTGATTACCGACGGACGTTTCTCCGGAGCCTCCAGAGGTGCTTCCATCGGTCATGTATCGCCGGAGGCAGCAGTCGGCGGACCAATCGCACTGGTAGAAGAGGGCGACATCATCAAGATTAACATTCCGGAGAACACGCTGATGCTGGATGTATCCGATGAGGAGCTGGCTAGAAGACGTGCTGCATGGCAGCCAAGACAGCCAAAGATTACGACCGGTTATCTGGCACGTTACGCTTCGATGGTAACCTCCGGTAATCGTGGTGCAATTCTGGAAATTAAGTAATTTTGCTTGCTATATATTACAGGAAACGATAAGATAGAGAAGAAAGGGAAGGGATACAGATGCAGTTAAATGGTTCTGAAATTATAATTGAATGCTTGAAGGAGCAGGGAGTAGATACCGTATTCGGTTATCCGGGCGGTTGTATTTTGAATGTATATGATGCTTTATACAAGCATTCCGATGAGATTAAGCATATTTTGACCTCTCATGAGCAGGGAGCTTCCCATGCGGCAGACGGTTATGCGCGTGCAACCGGTAAGGTGGGTGTTTGTATGGCTACCTCCGGTCCGGGAGCAACCAATCTGGTAACCGGTATTGCTACCGCATACATGGATTCGATTCCGGTTGTGGCAATTACCGCAAACGTAGCAGTTTCTCTCTTAGGAAAGGACAGCTTCCAGGAGATTGACATTGCAGGTGTTACCATGCCGATTACAAAGTACAGCTTTATTGTAAAGAATATCGAGGATTTGGCTCCGACGATTCGTCGTGCATTTAAGATTGCACAGACCGGCAGACCGGGTCCTGTGCTTGTGGACGTTACCAAGGATGTAACCGCAGCAGTAACGGAATATACCAAGATGGAGATTGCTCCGGTAGAGCCAAAGACGGAGACTATTACAGAGGCAGACATTGATACTGCAGTTGAGATGCTTTCCGCTGCGAAGAAGCCGATGATTTTTGTTGGTGGTGGTGCCATTACCTCCGGGGCTTCCGCAGAGTTAAAGAAGTTTGTTGATTTGATGGATGCGCCGGTAACCGATTCCCTGATGGGCAAGGGTGCATTTAACGGAGAGGACGAGCGCTATGTGGGTATGCTCGGTATGCACGGTACCAAGACAGCAAACTTCAGTGTAACAGAGTGTGACCTGTTAGTAACGGTAGGTGCAAGATTCTCTGACCGTGTAACAGGAAATGCAAAGAAATTCGCAAACGATGCGAAGATTCTGCAGTTTGATGTAGACCCTGCGGAAATCAATAAGAATATTGCAGTAAATGCAAGTGTTATCGGTGATGTAAAAGAAATTCTTGCAAGAGTAAATGCAAAGCTTACGCAGCAGAGCCATACCGAGTGGATGACGAGTGTGAAGGAGCGTAAGGAGATTTATCCGATGCGTTACAATCCGGATACTCTGACCGGTCCATACGTTATGGAGAAGCTGTACGAGGTAACCGGCGGTGATGCAATCATCACAACCGAGGTAGGACAGCATCAGATGTGGGCAGCGCAGTACTTCAAGTATCAGAATCCGAGAACCCTCATTACCTCCGGTGGTCTGGGAACCATGGGCTATGGTCTGGGTGCAAGTATCGGTGCGAAGTGTGCAATGCCGGAGAAGAGAGTATTTAATATTGCAGGTGACGGCTGCTTCCGTATGAACATGAACGAGATTGCAACCGCAGCACGTTACAATATTCCGATTATTCAGATTGTATTTAACAATCAGGTGCTTGGTATGGTACGTCAGTGGCAGACCCTGTTCTACGGACAGCGTTACTCCAATACCGTATTGAATGACGGTGTGGATTTCGTAAAGCTTTCCGAGGCAATGGGAGCTGTGGCGTTCCGCGTAACCAAGAAGGAAGAAGTAGAAGAAACCTTAAAGAAGGCAATGGAGCTGAATCGTCCGGTAGTTATCGAGTGTATGATTGACAGTGACGATAAGGTATGGCCGATGGTAGCACCGGGTGCTGCAATCAGCGAAGCCTTTGCAGAGGAAGATTTGAAGAAATAATTTGAAAAGAAAAAGTGGCAGGAAAAGAAGCGTTTTTAGATAAAAACGTCCCTTTTCCTGCTTTGCTTTCAGAGATTTAGGTATTTGAAAATTCGATGATAGTTCCAAGAAGCCCTGCAAATTTTCACGAGTTTTGAAAATACCTGATTTCATTCAGTAATGGAAAGGAGTGTAAGGAAGTCTGTGAAGATAGGATTGGTATCAGATATAAAGCACGCCGGGATTCTGGAGGAGCTGAGTCTGTGGGTAATCGGAAAGGCGTTAAAGGAACGCGGTGTGCTTCCGGTGGTATTGCAGGCGGCAGAAGAGGTCTGTGCGTGTGAGCCGAAGGGTTGCCTGTCGGAGTTTGCGATAGAACAGTTTACCATCTGTGCGGCAGATACGGAAACACTTCAGCGGTATGGTATTTTTGAACAGCTGCAGGGATATGTTACCTGCAATCCGGCATTGCATGAGTGGCTCGGTACGAGTGAGCCGGACAAGGCGAAGGTGCTGCTTACGCATCCGCTGGTGCTCGGCAATCAGGTGAGCATTCACGGGATTTCCGAGAAGCCGGAAGGAATGGAGGGCTATCTCTTTGCGGATATCAAGGAGCTGACCCCGGAAAAGCAGCAGTGGGTGCAGGAATATGCCCGTAGGAGACAGCTTGATAAGATTGTTTGGCTTAAAGAATTACAGGAGCTGACACCAAAGCAGTACCTTGGGTATCTGTGGATGGCAGCAGCGGTGGTAACGGATCATTATTGCGGAACGGTATTGTCCATGCTGCATGAAAAGGAATTTGCCGTATTTCAGAGCAGCGATGCGGCGGAAGCGCAAAAACAGACCGAGCTGTTGGAGATGCTTTGTCTGGGCGCGCAGCTTGCAGAATCTGCGAAGCTGCCGGAAAAAGAATATGAGATTGCGAATTCTCTGGAATTTCGTAAGGCGCTGCATACGATGCGAGATAATCTGCAGGAACGTTTGGAGCAGGAACTGAAGCTCGAGCAGGGCGAGATGATGGTAAAATGTCCGGTACGGCTGTCGGTAAGTCAGTGTACGGGCTGTGAAGCCTGCGAAGCGGTCTGTCCGGAAAACGCGATTCATATGGAAATGGATAAGAAGGGCTTCCGTTATCCGGTGGTGGACCCGATTCGATGCAACGAATGTGACTGGTGTACGGATGTCTGCATCAAGAAGGGAAGACGACAGCTGGTGCAGTACACCGAGGAAAAGCAGCCGCGAATTTATGTCGGCGAGGCAAAGCGAAAGGGTGGTTATACTCCGTACAGTGGTCTGTGGATGGAGCTGGTGCGTCTGATTCTGACGGACAAAGAGGGCGTATTGTTTGGAAGTGTACTGAATGAGCGCTTAGAGCCGGAGATTATTGAGACGCAGATAGACGGGGAAGCAATGGCATTTGCGGAGCAGCGTTATCTGAAAAGCCGTTCGGCGATGGCATTTCGACGGATTCGAGCGTTGCTGGACGAGGATAAGTTTGTCTTGTTTGCGGGACTGCCGTGTGAATGTGCCGGTTTAAAGGGATATTTAAAGCGCAATTATCCAAAGCTGTTTGTGTGTGAATTTTTGTGTCATGCAGTTGTATCCGAAAAGCTGTTTCGGAAATATATTGATTTTATCACAATGCAGGAAAAAGCAACGGTTACAGGCGTGCATTTCGGTTCCTTCCCGGCGGCAAGCATGCAGGCAACGAAGGTCTTACAGCTGGAGTTTGAGGACAGAGCGCCGATACGGCGAAAATATGAGGTCAGCCAGTATTATCAGATGCTTGAAAACCTGATTCCGGTCAGAGAAAGCTGTGCAAACTGCTCGTACGGACCGAAAAAGCGGGTTGGCGATATTACGCTTGGCGAGCTAAAGGAGCTTGGCCGCGGGGAAATCCCAAGTGCATGGAAAAATTTCAGCATCATCATGGCGAATACGGAAAAGGGCGGCAGAGTGCTGGACCGTTTGGCAGAGCACGCAAGATTGAAGCAGATAGACTCGGATACGTTGTTTAAATATCAGTACAAAAAGACCGTGGCGCTGGGGAAAGAGCAGAATGAGTTTTTTAGAAATCTGGATAAGAAGTCATTTTTGGAACTAGTGCGAAAAAAGCAGTGATAAAAATCATGAAAATGGTAAAAAATGATAGAAAAAACAAAAATACTTTGCGAAATGTAGAAAGCGTGCTATAATATTATAATTATATAATGCATGAACCGAAAAGGGTTTCGGAAAGGCGGCAGAGGATGAAAGAATTAAAAGATTATGTAAGAAGTATTCCGGATTTTCCGGAACCGGGCATTATTTTTCGTGATGTAACCAGTGTATTGCAGGATAAGGATGGTCTGCGGATGGCGATTGATGCGATGCAGGCATATCTGGACGGAGTGGATTATGATGTAGTTGTAGGACCGGAATCCAGAGGCTTTATCTTTGGCGTGCCGATTGCGTACAATATGCATAAGCCGTTTGTGCCGATTCGCAAAAAGGGCAAGCTGCCTTGCGAGACCATTCAGGAGGAGTACGAATTAGAGTATGGTACCGCTACGATTGAGATTCACAAGGATGCGATTGTACCGGGACAGAAGGTTGTTATTATTGATGATTTGATTGCCACCGGAGGCACGACGGCTGCGATGATTAAGCTGATTGAGCAGCTTGGCGGCGAGGTGGTTAAGATTGTATTTTTGATGGAATTGGCAGGCCTTGAGGGCAGAGCGCGCCTTTCGGGCTACGATGTAGCGTCGGTCATTTGCTACGAAGGTAAATAAATATATTTTACAAGGTAAAATGCCAGAGAAACGCTGATGAAAGCGTTTCCTCGCCGAATTTGCGCAGTGAAGCTGCAATTTCGTATGCAGCTTCACTAGAAGCATCGGATGGTACAAAGGATGGAAGAAATGACAGAAACCGGAAGGGATGATTGCATGAGTGAGGAAATCAAAAACGAAAGAAATGTAATTGAAAAGAAGGTGGGCTTTGCGGTTCCGAAGGATTTTACGGATGTGGAGGAGCTCTATGCCCAGTTGATTCGGACCATTCATAATTATCATCCTTCTACCGATTTGTCGATGATAGAGAAGGCATACCGGATTGCGAAGGAGGCACATAAGGACCAGAAGCGGAAATCCGGTGAGCCGTATATTATCCATCCGGTATGTGTAGCCATCATTTTGGCAGAGTTAGAGCTGGATAAGGAAACCATCGTTGCGGGTATCTTACATGATGTGGTGGAGGATACCGTGATGACCTCGGAGGAGCTTAGACAGGAGTTTGGCGAAGAGGTAGCACTGTTGGTGGATGGTGTGACAAAGCTGACCCAGTTAAACTACTCCAAGGATAAAGTAGAGATACAGGCGGAGAATCTGCGTAAGATGTTTCTTGCGATGGCAAAGGATATCCGCGTTATTATGATAAAGCTTGCAGACCGCCTGCACAATATGCGTACCATGCAGTATCAGTCGCCGGAGAAGCAGATTGAAAAATCCCGCGAGACGATGGATATTTATGCACCGATTGCGCAGCGTCTCGGTATTTCCAAGATTAAGATTGAGCTGGATGACTTGTCGTTAAAGTATCTGGAGCCGGAGGTTTATGAGGATCTGAACCGTAAGCTTGCTTCCAAAAAGGAAGAACGGGAAGCGTTTATTGACAGTATCATCGGAGAGGTCAGCGAGCAGGTCAAGGAAGCCGGCATTGAAGCAAAGATTGACGGTAGAGTAAAGCATTTCTTTAGTATTTATCGTAAGATGGTCAATCAGAACAAAACGCTGGAACAGATTTACGATATTTTTGCGGTGCGTATTATCGTGGATACCGTAAAGGATTGTTATGCGGCGCTTGGTATCATCCATGAGATGTATAAGCCGATTCCGGGACGTTTTAAGGATTATATCGCAATGCCGAAGCCGAATATGTATCAGTCGCTGCATACGACGCTGATAGGACCGAAGGGACAGCCGTTTGAGATTCAGATTCGTACTTACGAGATGCATCGTACCGCAGAATACGGTATTGCGGCGCACTGGAAGTACAAGGAAGCACAGAACGGCAAGACACCGGAAAAGACCGAGGAGGAAAAGCTGACCTGGCTGCGTCAGATTTTGGAGTGGCAGCGTGAGATGTCCGATAACAAGGAGTTTTTGAGTCTGTTAAAGAATGACCTCGACCTGTTCTCGGACAGTGTGTATTGCTTTACGCCGACCGGAGATGTAAAGAACCTTCCGGCAGGCTCGACACCGGTGGATTTTGCATACTGCATTCACAGTGCGGTTGGCAATAAGATGGTGGGAGCCAGAGTCAACGGCAAGCTGGTAACCTTTGATTATGTGATTCAGAACGGCGACCGGATTGAGGTACTGACCTCGCAGAATTCCAAGGGACCGAGCCGTGACTGGCTGAATCTGGTAAAGAGTACACAGGCAAAGAATAAAATAAATCAGTGGTTTAAGACGGAGTTAAAGGAAGATAATATCCTGCGCGGCAAGGAAATGCTGGCTTCCTACTGCAAAAAGAAGAATTTCGTGATGAGTGATTTGCTAAAGCCGGAATTTATGGAAAACTGTATGCGTAAATATGGCTTTAGGGATTGGGAGTCGATTTATGCAGCCATCGGCCATGGCGGTCTGAAGGAAGGTCAGATTATTAATAAGCTGCAGGAGGACTACGAGAAGAAGCACAAAAAAGAGGTAACCGACGAAAAGATATTGGAGACGGTTTCGGAGTTTAAGAACGAACGCCCGGTTATCAAATCGAAGGGCGGCATTATCGTGCAGGGATTGCACGATGTGGCAGTGCATTTTTCGAAGTGCTGTTCTCCGGTGCCGGGAGACGAGATTATCGGCTTTGTGACGCGCGGACGCGGCGTGTCGATTCATCGGACGGATTGTATCAATGTCATCAATCTTTCGGAGGAGGAGCGTGCGCGACTGATTGATGCGGAATGGAGCGGTTCGGCAGAAAAGGACGAGAATGGTCGTTACAATGCGGAGCTTAAGATTTACGCAAACAATCGAAGCGGTGTACTGGTGGATGTTTCCCGTACCTTTACGGAGAATAAGGTGGATGTCAGCTCGATGACGGTGCGTACCAACAAACAGGGTACGGCGACCATCAGTGTGGGCTTTGAGGTTCGTGGTAAGGAGCAGCTGACGGTACTGATTTCGAAGCTGCGCGGAATCGAAAGCGTGTTGGACGTAGAGCGTACTACGGGCTGAAACAAATAGAAAAGCTAAGGCAGTGAGGAGTAAAGCATGAAAATTAGCAAATGTGTTGTTGGAGCAGTTGGAACCAATTGTTATATTGTATCGGATGAAGAAACAAAGGATGCCCTGATTATCGATCCGGGTGCGGATGCAGCGAAAATCTCGCAGGCAATTCGTGCGAAGGAAGTAAAGCCGAGAGCAATTTTGCTGACCCATGGACATTTTGACCACATCATGGCGGCGAAGGAGCTGTGTGCAGAGTACGCAGTGAAGCTGTATTGCTTTGAAACGGAGCAGGAGCTGATGGAAGACCCTGTGATGAACGTGGGAAAGATGTTCCGTTTTGAATGCAGCGTGAGTCCGGATGGAACCTTCCGTGACAACGAGGAGCTGCAGTTTGGCAGCCTTTCCTGCAAGGTAATTCATACACCGGGACATACCAGAGGAGGGGTGTGCTTCTATTTTGAGCCGGAGAAGGTACTGTTTTCCGGAGACACCCTGTTCTTTGAATCGGTGGGACGTACCGATATGCCGACCGGTAATGCGCATCTGCTGATTGAGAGCATCCAAAAGCGGCTGATGGTGTTACCGGATGAGACCGCAGTATATTCCGGTCACGGTGCGCCGACCAGCATCGGTTATGAGAAGAGAAATAATCCATATATTAGTGAAGAAGGATATTTATATTAATGATTACCATGACGATATGGGGAGAGGATTTTGAGCAGGAGGTCAGACCTCTGATTAAGTCCTTTTACCCGGGAGAAGAGTTCCAAGTAACCAAAAAAGAAGAGAGTACGCTATCAGCAGAGACGATACGGACAGCAGAGCAGTTTAAGGAGCTGCTGGTGGCATTACCGGAAGAGGAGCAGCCAGCGTATGCCTTTTGTCTGAGAAAGACCGAAGGGGTGCTTGCGGTACGCGCGGACGGAGTCTGGTACGCGGATGCATTTGCGGGAGTACCGGAGAATGCGGAGCGGCGAATCTACAAGGATTGTCTGATGCGTAAGCTGTATCTGATTTTGCAGAAGCTGACCGGAAAGACCCTGCCATGGGGCATTATGACCGGTATCCGACCGACCAAGCAGGTGTTGGAGCGTCTGGAGGAGGGCGAGAGTGCAGAGCAGATTCGAAGCTTTCTGAAGGAAGAGTATTACTGCACCGATGAGAAGATTGAAACCAGTCTGACGGTAGCAAAGAAGGAGCATGAGATTCTGACGGAGTTGGATTACCGCAACGGCTACAGCGTGTATATCGGTATTCCGTTTTGCCCGAGTACCTGCTATTACTGTTCGTTTCCGTCGTTCCCTATCAAAATACACGGACATCTGATGGAGGCGTACCTTGCCGCGCTGAAAAAAGAAATACAGTATGCGGCGACGGCCATTCCTGGCAAGAAGCTGCAGTCGATTTATATCGGCGGCGGTACACCGACGACACTTTCGGCAGAGCAGCTGGATGATTTGTTTACTGCCGTAGAAAATGCATTTGATTTGTCGCATTTGAAGGAGTATACTGTGGAAGCGGGGAGACCGGACAGTATTACGCCGGAAAAGCTGCAGGCAATCAAGCGGCACGGGATTCCGCGTATTTCCATCAATCCGCAGACGATGAAGCAGGAAACACTGGATTTAATCGGGCGTAAGCATACGGTGGAGCAGATTGAGGAAACCTTTTATCAGGCGAGAGAGCTTGGCTTTGAGAATATCAACATGGATATGATTATCGGTTTGGCAAAGGAAACGCCGGCGGATGTGGCATTGACGTTAGAGAGAATCGGCAGACTGTCACCGGACAATCTTACCGTACATACACTGGCGGTAAAGCGTGCGGCGCGTCTGAATACCAACCGGGAAGATTATGCAGACATGGCGGCGGAAAATGTACAGGAAATGCTCCGTCTGACCTATGAGTTTGCCAAAGCACAGAATTACCATCCGTATTACCTGTACCGTCAGAAGAACATGACGGAAAATCTGGAGAACATCGGATACTCCAGACCGGGCAAGGAGGGTATTTACAATATATTGATTATGGAGGAGCGGCAGACAATACTGGCATTGGGCGCAGGTGCGACCTCGAAGTTTGTGTTCCGTGAAAAGAATCAGCTGGAACGTGTGGAAAATGTAAAGAGCCTGAAGGATTACATTGAACGCACGGACGAGATGATAGAGCGAAAGAAGCGTTTTTTAGAAGAGTTTGGAGACAGACTGTAACAGAAGATAGAAGCATTGCTCCGGTGTATGTTTTCGGAGACAAAAAGCTTGGAATGGAGTTTGAAATGCTACGGGTTCGGGACAATCATTTTTGGGATATGTTAAAAATGGAAAATACCTTGCCGGAGGATTTGGAGGATGCTTGGGATCATGGTATGCTGGTCAGCAGTCTGGCGGGCATGATTGCAAGACAGCTGGGACAATCGGAGGAGTTTTGCCGGGAGATTGAGCTGGCGGGTATGGTACATGATGTCGGCAAGCTACAGGTCGGAGAATACCTGTACGGCAGGCAGGAGGGAACACTGGCGATAGAGGAGATGCAATACGTCAGACTGCATCCGGTGCTTGGGTTCGAGCGGTTAAAGCAGATTGGCGGTTTTTCGGACAAGGTGCTGGAGGCGGTGTATTATCATCATGAGAACTACGACGGCAGCGGTTATCCGAGCAATCTGCGCGGAGAGCGGATTCCGTTTGCGGCGCGGATTCTTCGCGTCTGTGATGTCTATGTCGCATTGACCTCGGAGCGTCCTTACCGGGCAGCATTTGATTTGGAAACAGCGGTGGAGCTGATGATAGACGAGGTAAAGAATTTCGATATGCAGATTTTTCTGGCGCTGCTTGCAGTAGTGCATTCGGAAGAAATGCGGGAAATGCAGGAATTTACGAAAAGGTCAAATCAAAAAATAAAAGCAAGAAACATAAAAGAGACGATAAAGATGGAGGCCATATTATGAAAAATCACACGGATGTGCTGATTTTTTCATAAGGCTGTTTGCGTTGCAAACGAGCCGAATCGCAGCCGAGAATTGGAGATTCTCGGCGCGAATCTCGAATCCAAAACGTTCTCGGAATTGGAGGAATTATGATTACACAAAGACCGAAGGGGACACAGGACTGGTATGGTGCGGACATGCACAAGCGTACCATTATCGAAGCAATCGGAAGAAAGCTTTGTAAGGCTTACAATATCAAGGAGATTATTACACCGGCGTTTGAGCATACCGAGCTGTTTCAGCGTGGTGTGGGCGAGACGACCGACGTGGTGCAGAAGGAGATGTACACCTTTCTTGACAAGGGAAATCGTAGTATTTCCTTGAAGCCGGAGGGGACGGCAGGCGCAATCCGTGCATACTTAGAGAACAACCTCTATGCAGAAAGTCAGCCGACCAAGCTGTTCTATGTGACACAGGCATTCCGTTATGAGAAGCCGCAGAGCGGCAGACTGCGCCAGCATCATCAGTTTGGTGTGGAATTTGTCGGTTCGAAGAGCCCGCTTGCTGAGGTAGAGCTGATTACGCTGATTACGACCTTTATCCGTGAGCTGGGCCTTACGGATGCAAAGCTGCACATCAACAGCATCGGCTGCAAGGAGTGCCGCAAGACCTACAATGATGCACTGTTAGCATATTTAAAGCAGCACGAGGAGAAGCTCTGTCCGACCTGTCGCGAGAGAATGCAGAAGAATCCGCTGCGTGTTATTGACTGTAAGGTGCCGGAGTGCAAGACCATCGTAGAGCATGCACCGCGTACCATTGAATATCTGGATGAGGAGTGCAAGAATCACTTTGAGGAATTGCAGGAGCTGTTAAATGCACTGAACATTCCATACGAGATTGATACCGGCATTGTAAGAGGTCTGGATTATTATACCAAGACAGTATTTGAATTCGTCAATTCTGAGGGCTTTACGCTTTGCGGCGGCGGTCGTTATGACGGACTGGTACACGAGATTGATGAGAAGCAGGACATTCCGTCGGTAGGTTTTGGTATGGGTATCGAGCGTATTCTGTACTTCCTTGAGAAGGAAGGCGTAGAGCTGGCACCGGAGGAGCCGGCCGAGCTGTATGTGGGTATCCTTGGCAAGGAAGCCAGAGCAAAGGCATTCCAGTTAGTGACCACACTTCGTAATGCCGGAGTCATTACCGAGACTGATTATATGGACCGCAGTGTGAAGGCTCAGATGAAGTACGCCAACAAAATCGGTGCAAAGAATACCGTTATTTTAGGTGCAGATGAGCTGGAGAAAAACGCAGCGTTTATCAAGAATATGGCAACCGGTGAGCAGACTGAGGTTGCATTGGACAAGATTGCAGAATATTTTTTGAAGTAATAATTCATAGGCAATAATTTAGAAAAAGGAGAACAAAATCATGGCAGAGTCAATGAAGGGCTTACACCGGACGCATCGCTGTACCGAGCTTTCGACCGCAAACATCGGTGAAATCGTAACAGTAATGGGCTGGGTGCAGAAGAGCAGAAACAAGGGCGGTATTATCTTTACCGATTTGAGAGACCGTTCAGGTATTTTACAGATTATTTTTGAGGAAAATGATATCGGTGCAGATGGCTTTGACAAGGCATATAAGCTCCGCAGTGAGTTTGTAATCGCAGTAGTAGGTAAGGTAGAGGCACGTTCCGGTGCGGTCAATGAAAACTTAGCCACCGGACAGATTGAGATTCGTGCGACTGAGCTTCGTATTTTGTCCGAGGCAGAGACACCGCCATTCCCAATCGAGGAGGAGTCAAAGACGAAGGAAGAGCTTCGTTTGAAGTATCGTTATCTGGATCTTAGAAGACCGGATTTGCAGAGAAACCTGATGATTCGCAGTCAGGTGGCTACCCTGACCCGTCAGTTCTTAGCGGACGAGGGCTTTTTGGAAATTGAAACTCCGATGCTTTGCAAGTCGACTCCGGAGGGTGCAAGAGATTATCTGGTACCAAGTCGTGTGCATCCGGGCAACTTCTATGCACTGCCACAGTCTCCGCAGATTTTCAAGCAGCTGTTGATGTGCTCCGGTTATGACCGTTACTTCCAGCTGGCTCGCTGCTTCCGTGATGAGGATTTGCGTGCAGACCGTCAGCCGGAATTTACGCAGATTGATATGGAGCTTTCCTTCGTAGATGTAGACGATGTTATCGATGTAAACGAGCGTCTGTTGCAGAAGCTGTTCAAGGAGGTTCTGAATATTGATGTAACCCTGCCTATCCAGCGTATGACCTGGCAGGAGGCAATGGACCGTTATGGTTCGGACAAGCCGGATACCCGCTTTGGCATGGAATTAAAGGATGTATCCGAGGTAGTAAAGGGTTGTGGCTTCTCTGTATTTACTGGAGCAATCGAGGCAGGCGGTTCCGTGCGTGGTATCAATGCCAACGGACAGGGCGAAATGCCGAGAAAGAAGATTGATGCACTGGTAGAGTTCGCAAAGGGCTTTGGTGCAAAGGGGCTGGCATATCTGGCAATCCAGCCGGACGGCTCGGTAAAGTCCTCCTTTACGAAGTTTATGACCGAGGAAGAAATCAGTGCATTGATTGCTGCAATGGACGGTAAGCCGGGCGACCTGTTACTGTTTGCAGCAGATAAAAATAAAGTAGTGTACGACGTACTGGGCAATCTGCGTTTGGAAATTGCAAGAAATCTGGAGCTGCTTGACAAGGGTCAGTACAATTTCCTTTGGGTAACGGAATTCCCACTCTTTGAGTACTCGGAGGAGGAGAACCGTTATGTGGCAATGCACCATCCATTTACCATGCCTATGGAAGAAGACCTTGATATGCTGACGACAGAGCCGGGCAAGGTGCGTGCAAAGGCTTACGATATCGTACTCAATGGTACGGAAATCGGTGGCGGTTCGGTGCGTATTTTCCAGAATCATGTACAGGAGCAGATGTTTGAAGCACTTGGCTTTACGAAGGAAGAGGCATATGACCGCTTTGGCTTCCTGTTAAATGCATTCAAGTATGGTGTACCGCCGCATGCAGGTCTGGCTTATGGTCTTGACCGTCTGGTAATGCTGATGACCAAGGAGGATTCTATCCGTGATGTAATCGCGTTCCCGAAGGTAAAGGATGCTTCCTGTCTGATGACCGATGCTCCGAACGTGGTAGATGCAAAGCAGTTGGACGAGCTTGCCATTGCGATTGCAAAGCAGGAAGAAGAGGAGTAAGACCGGATGAAGGAGCTTTTGATTATCCTTGGAATTGTATATTTGGTTGCGATAAATTTGGCGGGCTTTTTCTCCATGCTGCGTGATAAAAAGCTCGCGCAGAAAAAAGAATGGCGCGTCAAGGAAAGCACACTATTTTTGTTTGCCATCCTTGGCGGCAGCATCGGCTCGATTGCAGGTATGTGGTGCTTCCGTCACAAGACGAAGCACTGGTACTTTGTAATCGGTATGCCTGCCATTCTGTTGCTGCAGATTGGCATCGCAGTAGCACTCTATGTGTGTCTGAAATAAGCGGATGAATTTTTAAGATATTTTCTAAACCAAATTTTTAGAAAATATTAAAAAAATATAAAAAAGGTTTGACATTGGCATCGAAAAATGATATGATGAATTTGTTGTAACAGACGGTTACATACAGAATTATTTATTTTTTGGAGGAAACACACATGAAGGGTACAGTTAAGTGGTTTAACAACCAGAAGGGATTCGGTTTCATCTCTGACGAGCAGGGCAACGATGTATTCGTACACTACTCCGGCATCGTAACAGAAGGCTTCAAGTCTCTCGAAGAGGGTCAGGCTGTAGAGTTCGACGTAGTTCAGGGAGCTAAGGGACCACAGGCAACAAACGTAACAAAGTTATAATTCAACCGCGTTTTGAAGGTACCTTTTTCTAATATATAATTTGTAAAAATTTATACAGAAATTGCTACATCAATTGAAACGAAATGGTGGGAGGGCTGTCTTGCAAAAGACAGCCTTTTTTCACGTTCCGTTCTGGGCTCCGCGCAATTTTTAGACTTTCCGCAATTTTATGCTCCGCACAATTCATGCAGCCCCATACGAGACTCTTTTCTTTCGGACACACTTGCGTTCTATAAAAAGCGTAGCGGTACTAAACTCGTAGTGATTTCAGCACTCCTCGTTAAGTGCCGACGCTTTTTAACGGTACCGAAAGGAAAAGGTCTCGTATGGGTGCTGCAGGGAAACGACTGAAGGTAGAAAAAAGAAGTATGAATGTGGAAAAGCAGAAAAAAGATGGGAAATAAAAGCAGAAAAAAGTACGAGAAAAAGTGAGTAAACGAAATGGACTGAAAGGAAAAACGCAGGAATTATAGAAGCGTAAAAATAAGTGATATGGACATTTCCACCACAAAATGGTATACTGTAAAAGGCAATATGTTGCTTGAAAATGAGACTTGGGAAAAAAGGAAAGCGCAAAAAGTGCTTTAGAATGGAGGATTTATATGGGTGTAACAACAAAGATTTTTGGAACCACACAGGCAGGAGAAAAGACAACGTTATATGTGATGACAAATAAAAACGGAATGCAGGTATCGGTGCTGGATTACGGTGCCAATATTGTAGATATTATTGTGCCGGACAAGAACGGCAAGCTGGAGGATATTAACCTGGGCTACGATACTGTGGCAGGCTATGAGAAGAATGGTCCGGGCTATGGCTCCTTCCTTGGCAGAGTGGCAAATCGCATTGCAGGGGCAAAGTTTGTAGTCAACGGCAAGACCTATGAGGTAACGAAGAACGACGGACCGAACTGTCTGCACAGCGGTTTGAAGAGCTACAACAAATATATGTATGAAACCGAGATTTTCGAAGAAAATGATTCTGTAACCGTAGAATTTTCCAGATTGAGTCCGGATATGGAGCAGGGCTTCCCGGGCAATATGGATTTGACCATCAGCTATACGCTGACGGATGCCAATGAGCTGGTGATCGAGTACTTTGCGGTATCGGATCAGGATACGGTACTCAATCTGACCAATCATTCCTACTTTAACTTAAAGGGTCAGGGCAACGGAACCGTGCTTGACCACAAGGCATGGATTAATTCTGATATGATTACGACAACCGATGAGAATCTGATTCCTACGGGTGAGTATACTTCGGTGGACGGTACGCCGATGGATTTCCGCACGATGAAGACCATCGGACAGGATATCGAGGCAGATTATGCACCGTTGAAGCAGGGCTTCGGTTATGACCACAATTATGTATTGAAGCACGAGGAAGAGGGTGCGGTAGAAAAGGTAGCAGAGCTGTATGAGGAAACGACCGGCAGATGCATGGAGGTATTTACGGATTTACCGGGTATGCAGTTCTACTCTGCAAATCACATCGGAGAAGAAAAGGGCAAGGGAGGCAAGATTTATCACAGCAGAGATGCCATCTGCTTCGAAACCCAGTTCTATCCGAACACCTTAAACATCCCAACCTTCCCGGGCGGACGCTTAAAAGCAGGCGAGGAATTTGAATCCGTAACCGTATACAAATTCTCGGTAAAGTAATGAGTAGAACATTAAATTTATGTAAATTCAATATTTGCGAAACTCTTGAAAGATTACATGGAAGCCACAGCAAATGAACAAAACATAAGCAGGCACTTGAAGACCACCGGTACTTAGGTGCTGTATTTTGGCACCTTATGTACCGCTGTGAGTCTGAAGTAGCGCAAGCGTGCCTGCTTGTGTTTTAGTTTATTTTGCAAGGCTTCAAGAAATTATCATTGAGTTTCGCAAACATTCAATTTTCAAAATTTCAGAGAGGGAGAAATAATTATGGCAACGAGCAAAGAGTTACTGACACCGGCATATGAGCTGATGTATGAGGAGGAGTTAAAGGACAGCCAAAGTCATGGTATGGTGTTGCGCCACAAGAAATCCGGTGCACGCATCTGCGTCATGGCAAACGAGGATGACAACAAGGTATTCTGTGTCAGCTTCCGTACGCCGCCAAAGGACAGCACCGGTGTGGCTCATATCATAGAGCATAGTGTATTGTGCGGTTCAGAGAAATTTCCAATGAAGGACCCGTTTGTAGAGCTGATTAAGGGTTCTTTAAATACTTTCCTGAATGCATTTACCGCTCCGGATCATACGATGTATCCGGTGGCAAGCTGCAATGATCAGGATTTTAAGAATCTGATGGATGTTTACATGGATGCCGTATTTCATCCGAACATTTATCATCATGAGGAAATCTTCATGCAGGAGGGCTGGCACTATGAGCTTGACGAAAATGAAGAATTGAAATTGAATGGTGTGGTATACAACGAAATGAAGGGCGCCTTTTCTTCGCCGGAGCAGGTATTGTTCCGTGAGATTATGCACTCTCTTTATCCGGACAATGCGTATGGTGTGGAATCCGGCGGTGACCCGGCGGTGATTCCGGAGCTGACCTATGAGAATTTCCTCGCATTCCACAGCAAGTATTATCATCCGACCAACAGCTATATCTGGCTGTACGGCAATCTGGATGTCAAGGAGCGTTTGGAGTGGCTGGATGCTGCGTATCTGTCTGCTTACGATACGATTGAAGTGGATTCGGATGTCGCATTACAGAAGCCGTTTGGCGGTATGCGGGAGGTGGTATCGACCTATCCGGCAGCAGAGGGCAGTGATACCAAAAATCAGACCTATCTGAGCTACAATGTGATGGTGGGCAACTGCAAGGATACCAAGCTGAGTACCGCAATGCAGCTTTTAAACACGGTATTGTTATCGCCATCCGGTCCATTGTATCAGGCGCTCGTTAAGTCCGGAATTTCGCCAAATATCATGAGCTCATTTGACGAAGAATTAAAGCAGACGATGTTTACGATTATTGCCAAGGATACCGAGGAGGACAAGAAAGAAGAATTTTTACAGGTCATCCGTGCGACCTTGGAGGAAATCATAAAGGAAGGTGTGCCGGAGCGTTCGCTGCGTGCCGCCATTAATAGTGCGGAATTTAGGTATCGCGAAGCTGACTTTGGCAGATGGCCAAAGGGGCTTATGATGAATATGATGGCGCTTTCCGGCTGGTTGTTTGACGAGGAGGGAGCATTTGCATATCTGCACGGCAATGATTTGTATGCGGAGTTAAAGCGTGAAATTGGTACCGGCTATTACGAG